>JAUXSZ010000087.1 GCA_030679635.1 Sulfuricurvum sp.
ATGAGCTGATTGAAAAAATCAATCGGATCAAAGAGGACAAACAGACCTTGATTCTCTCCAACAGTGCCTCTCTGGGAAATGAAAAGGTTTTCAATACTCTGCTAAAACTCGATCAGGTCAAACTCTCCCTCGATGCCGCGACCCCTGAAATATTTCGCAAAATAGACCGCCCGGCAGAAGGAATCGATATTTCAGCGATCATCCATGCGATCGAGAAATTTTCGCAGGTGTATACCGGAAAACTTTTTATAGAAATCCTCTTTGTCCGTGGGGTCAATGACACGGACGAAGAGGTCTCTGCGCTTAATGAAGCACTCCTGCGCTTCAAATGCGATCGAATCGACATCGGGACCATAGATCGCCCGCCCGCCTATGCAGTGAGCGGATTAAATTTTCAAGAGCTCTACGCGATATCGCAGCTTTTTGACTCCTCGTTACCCATTCATATCGTATCTCGTACGCATGCTTCTGCAATTCCCAGCACCTACAGCACAGATGAAATTCTCACCACCCTCGACAAACGCCCCCTCACCCAAGAGGACATCGACGCACTTTTCGACGATGAGTCCAAAAAACGGCTTCAAACACTTATAGACGAGGGCAAAATCACCCATCTTGCGCGTTCGAACATCCTTTTTTATCTTCCAATACACAATATTGCAAGAAAACGACAAAAATCTTCTTCAAATCCTTGACAATTAAGTTAAAGGCCACTATAATTACGACCTCTTAAAACATTCCGGATTAGCTCAGCGGTAGAGTAGGTGACTGTTAATCACTTGGTCACTGGTTCGAATCCAGTATCCGGAGCCACCATCAATCATTCTTCAAATACCTTCATTAAATCATCTAAGTAATACTTCACTATAATTCTCTACAACAAACAATTTCAGGGGTATCATGAAAGGTATAATTTTAGCCGGTGGAAGCGGGACACGCCTCTATCCGATTACCAAAGGTGTCAGTAAACAGCTCGTACCTATCTATGATAAACCGATGATCTATTATCCCCTTTCAGTCCTTATGCTTGCGGGCATTCGTGAAGTACTCATCATCTCAACTCCAACAGATCTTCCACGCTTCGAAGAACTCCTAGGAGAAGGTAATGATATCGGAATGCGCTTTGAGTATTGCGTTCAGCCTTCACCTGACGGTCTGGCTCAAGCGTTTATCCTCGGAGCAGATTTCATCGGTAACGACGATGTCTGTCTCGTCCTCGGTGATAACATTTTTTACGGCCATGGTCTGACAAAGATGCTCGCTCAATCAATCAAAAATGTCACCGACGAAAAGAAAGCAACCGTTTTCGGTTATTGGGTAAAAGACCCTGAGCGCTATGGCGTTGCTGAATTTGACCAAAATGGCAATGTCCTCTCTATCGAAGAAAAACCAGAACAGCCAAAAAGTTCATACGCAGTAATAGGTCTTTATTTTTACCCTAACAGCGTTGTTGAAATTGCCAAAAATGTTAAACCTTCCGATCGGGGTGAACTTGAAATTACTACCATCAACCAAACCTATTTAGCTCAAAACGACCTCAAAGTCGAATTGATGGGGCGCGGTTATGCATGGCTCGATACAGGGACCCACGAAAGCCTGCTCGAAGCAAGCATGTTTATCCAAACCATCGAAAATCGTCAGGGACTTAAAGTCGCCTGTATTGAAGAGATTGCGTATGAGATGGGATACATTACCAAAGAGAGACTTCTCGAACTGGCTGGGCCCCTTTCTAAAAACCAATACGGCCAATACCTGATCCGCCGTGCGAATGAAGGAAAAGTACTTTAATGACTTTTACTCGAACTCACATACCTGATGTCATTATCATTGATCCCAAAGTCCATGGAGACGAACGAGGCTATTTCGTTGAAACCTTCCGTGCTGATAACCTCGAAATATTTTTAGGTTTTAACGTCCCCTTCTGCCAAGACAACGAGAGTAAAAGCTCGTATGGAGTTCTTCGAGGGTTACATTACCAGCTCCCTCCGTTTGCTCAGACAAAACTGGTACGTGTCATCGAAGGAGAAGTATTGGATGTTGCCGTCGATATCCGAGAAGGTTCACCTACCTTTGGACAACACGTCGCCGTACATTTAAGCGGTGAAAATAAACGCCAAATGTTTATACCGCGAGGGTTTGCCCACGGCTTTGTCGTCCTCTCTGAAACCTGCACGTTTGCTTACAAAGTAGATAATTACTACAGCCCCCACTGCGATCGGGGAATGGCGTTTAATGATCCTGCCCTGCATATTGACTGGATCGTTGAAACAGCAAAGTTTCAGCTCTCAGCCAAGGATACGAAACAACCTCTATTCGCCGATGCCGATCATTTCGCATATAATGAGAACTTGTATGTCTAAGATTTTAGTAACGGGGACCAATGGGCAGCTGGGAAGCGAACTTCACGCTCTCTGCAGTTCCTACCCACAACACGTATTTACGTTTGTTGACCGCAATACTCTGGATCTGAGCAACCTTTGCATCCTTGAAGACTACTTTGAAAATAAAACGTTTGATGTCATCATTAACTGTGCCGCCTATACCTCCGTTGACAAAGCCCAAAGCGAGAGCGACCTTGCGAATACAATCAACCATCGTAGTGTTTCCATTCTTGCAAAAATTGCCAAAAATAAAAACATTTCTCTTATCCATATCTCCACAGACTATGTCTTCAATGGACAGAA
>JAUXSZ010000185.1 GCA_030679635.1 Sulfuricurvum sp.
CAGAGTAGCCTCGCCGTGGGCCACGATCTCCTCTCTTAGAGGACGGGATAATGCATAGACTAACCCTCCCTCAATGCCGTAGGTTGTCAAAATGGCTTCCGAGGAGCTCTCGTGCGTTTTTCCGGAATTATCTCTAACCCAGCCCAACACATTTTTGAGCGGCCTTCCAAAATGAGAATCCATATAGCGGGACCATGTCGCTTTGAATCCACAGTTTGATGGCAACAAAGGGCTAATGGCGACACCCTGAGAGGTCAAAATATTGACCCATGCCCCATCTGAACCCAGGCTTGGCCAGCTGGCACCACCCAAAGCCAAAATAGTCGCATCAGCTGTTATTATCTTTTCCCCGTGAACCGTTGTGAAACGCAAACTCCTATCAGCCGTAAAGCCCTTCCAGTAATGGTTACAATGGACACGAACTCCCCGTTTTTTTAGTTGCGACAACCAACGGCGCAGTAAAGGGGCAGCTTTCATCTCTGTGGGGAAAACTCTTCCCGAAGTCCCGATGAATGAAGAAACCCCCAAGCTTTCCATCCATGCCACAATTTTCTGGGCATCAAATTCATCCAACATAGGCTTTAGCCAATCACGTTTATCGTAACGGGTGATAAAATCAGAGAGGGGTTCACTGTGGGTAATGTTTAAGCCGCCTTTTCCTGCTATGAGGAACTTTCTCCCCACAGAAGCCTTTGCTTCAAAAACATCCACACGTATCCCGTGCGCCGATAACACATCTGCTGCCATTAATCCTGCCGGACCTGCTCCGACAATGACAATAGGTTTAGACTTCAACGACTCTCGTTACCCAGATATAAAAGGTTCTCTTTTTCTAATGTATAGAGTTCGTAGCGGATCTGTTTGAACCGCTCGCTTAAACTCGGATCTGCTATTTTATAGAGTTCTTCCAATACGCGCGAAGACTCTTGCCCTCTTTTATAATTCGCGATAACAATACTTCTCAAATCGGTTCGATTCATTTCGGTTTGCATTGTGGGGCGTAAAACATCGTTGACGCTGTCACGCGAAGCGAGAAGCAATTCGAGGGGTTCAATGCGACATTGGTGACGGAGTGTTTTGAGGGCAGTGCTGAGAGACTTGTCATTGTGAACATAGCGGGCTATGTCCTCAATCACACGTATCCCCTCTTTGAGACGGTTGAGATTGGCATCCACCACTCGGAAAAGTTCCGAGGGCAGAGTGTTATTCTTCTTTTCCACCAAAAATTCCGAAAATTTGAAGAAGTGTAATGAAAAGATTAAAGAAATCCAAATACAAAGCGATAGCGCCATCCATCGGCGTTTCGTATGCACCGCGAATAACGTTCTGTGTATCGACCAAAACCATTATGCTGATAACGATCAAGAATACCCCTTGAATCGCTACATAGAGTAAGGGACTTTTGAAAACGAATACATTAATAAGGGATACAACCATTATAATAAGAAAAGCGATCATAAGAGGCTTAGTCCAAGTGGTAAAGTCTTTCGCGCTTTTAATCGCAAAGAAACTGAGGCCACCGAACAGCGCTGCCGTCATAAAAAACGCATTTCCGACGATGGTTGCTCCGCCGGCCATCCCGAGGATATGACTCAACAGCGGAGTGATGATGACACCGCTCGCAAACGTGAATCCGAACAGCCCGATCATATTAATGCCCGGCTTGTTTTTGATCATTTGAAGACCGAACATGCCAAAAAGCATCCACGGTATGGCAAACCACCAGTAATTAGCGGCAACAGTAGCGGCAAACGGCATCCCTACATACGCACCTACCCCGCCTGCAAGCATTGATGCCGCAAACAGTTTGTAGGTCTCTTTAACAAACGATACGATCTGTGCTTCGTCTTTGGAAGCACTCTCGTAACCAAATGCACCACGTTGTGCATAATCACGATCATATAAACCCATAGCTTTTTCCTTATAGAGGTAAATTTAGATAAAAAGAATTATACAGCATTTTTATTAACCGTGTATTTGTAAATAGAGATAATGGTAATACTAAAAGAGAAGATAACGGGTAAAAATGTTACAAATAATTACATATGAGGGTGTATGAGAAATCTTTTTCACTTTCTTGCTAATTCCCTCAAGCAGGCCTTGACATCGGGGATGTTTTCCCCTATAATTCTCCTCCACAAACGATGAGACGCCTTGAGTTAAGGCA
>JAUXSZ010000188.1 GCA_030679635.1 Sulfuricurvum sp.
TGTCCAGATTGTGATTTAGGGCATAAGCAATGAGATCAAAGAGATCATGAACCGTTTGAAATTGAGTGCTATTGGTAGTAGCTGTGACGACTGCCATGTAGAGGTGTTTGGTAAAAAAAATATTTTGGACATGAGAAAGAAGATTATTGGCGGCTTTTATTCCCTGTTCCTCATTGGTGCCATCAAAGATAATGGCGCAAAGATTGGTTTGTAAAAAGATTTGCTTGTCACTTGCGCGAAGATGTTGGCTAAAGACGCTAAAATCAACATCTACTTCGGAGGTAAAAACCAGAGCGATAGAGTAGGTAGCGTGATAACGCGAAAAACGGTAGTGATAGTCAGCAACTTCTTGAATCAACTGTTTTTGAAAATGTTGACGATGTTCGCAGAAAGCATTGATCATCTTATTTTTCCTACAAATTTTGTTTGATTATAACATATTATGACATACTACCGCAGGGCTAAAACGTTGTTTTGGTTGATGTCGTGAGTTCGCTTAGACGATAGGCGGCATCGGTGTGGCCTGAACGCATCGCTTTTTTCCACCACTCCATTGCCTTGTCAAGGTCTTTTTCGACCCCTTCACCGTAAAAATAGATCATTCCCAGATAAAACTGCGCTTCGGCGTTTCGTTTGTAGGCGCCTAAAGGATAGAGAAGCTCGCGAGCTTTGGTATAATCTTCCGCTTCGTAAGCCGCGATTCCATCGTACAATTCATCCATCGTAAAAAATCCTTTAAAACAATGATCATATTATACACGTCCTGTATTCTTTTAGGCTGATGGAATATAATGCGCAGATGAATTATGATGAACTTTGTGGAAAATCGATACTTTTATTGGGGAAAACCCGCTCTCTCAATTTTGAGGAGTTTGAAACTCTTTTGAAACTGCATAACATTACCCTCTGTGCACAATATGAAGAGGGGGTAGCTCTCATCATTGAGGGAAAATTGATGAATCCTCTGGAGCAGGATGAGGGGGCGCGGCTTTATGCAATGGATACGGTGCCTCTGGTCGCGATTGAGGGGGTTGAGCAGTGGCTATGCGGTTCGATTGAACCCAATCGGCTGTTGATGAGTTTAAAACTCTCTCATGATCAGGAGCGTCTGGTTGATTTTATCCAAAATCGCTACATCAGCGATGAACTTTTTTTTAAACTGCTGAAGTTGTACGATTGGCAGGGAGAGGGGCTTTTTGACAACGATACGAATCGCGATGTCACCGCCGCACTCATAAGCCGTTTCTATCAGGATATCGAACGTAATCACAACGTCCAGTATGCGATGAGCGGTTTGGCTCATCTGATACAAAAATACGGAACCACTCTTCTTATTGATGCCATCAGTGAGCTCTCCCCCATAGCGCGGGAACTCAAACACCCAAGTGACCGTACCCTTGCCGGGGTACTGGACGCGATGGCCCTTCACCCGCAAACTTCGGAAAAACTAGTACGAATGCTTTTAAATGAGCGTTCAGAGTTGTTGGCACGCAGAATCCCCCTCGCATTGGAAAGCGTGCTGTTAGGACTCAAAAATGAGACGATAGATCAACTTCTGGCATGCAATGAGAGTCTCTCAGCACAGGGAGCCGATGCATTGGAAGAGATGTACCCCAACCTAATCGGGTCATTTTTTCCCCTTACGGAGGAGCGGTTTAATCGGTTATTGAAGGAGTATAGTGCGGCATTGGCATCGAACACGACGTTGACACCCCTCATGCAGCAAACGCTGATGGATTTGGATGAGGTGAGCGTCAATGTGGCACTCGCCTCTAACGTATCGATTGTCCCGTCCTTGTTGGCGAAACTGTATGAGAGCGGACGTTATACTACGGCCATTGCGGGAAATAGTGCCGTAACGCCACAGCAATGTGAAGCACTTTGGAGGTTGAATGATCCCTTAGCTCTTCATGCATTGGCTAGCAATCCCTCAACTCCCGTAGAAATTCTCTATCAGTTGGGGCTGGACAGCCGCTATGAGCGCAGCGTCAAAACAAATGCCGCTTTTGGCAAACATATACAAACCCATAACCTAGGATGGCAAGTGTGAGAGTTTCCGATACCGTTTCGACAATGACCTCGATGATAGAGGCGAAAATACCGACTTTTTTATGGGGACCTCCGGGTATCGGGAAATCCTCGATTATCAAACAAATTGCACAGGACGCAGGGATAGCGTGCATCGATCTGCGTCTCTCGCTGATGGATCCGACCGATCTCAAAGGGATCCCTTTTTACGAGAGTGAGACCCATCAAGCCCTTTGGGCTCCACCGTCGTTTTTGCCGCGTGAGGGGGAGGGGATATTGTTTCTCGATGAGCTCAACTCCGCCGCGCCTGCGGTACAAGCATCGGCCTATCAGCTGATTTTGGACCGTAAAGTGGGTGAGTATACGCTGCCCGATGGGTGGGCGATTGTTGCGGCCGGTAACCGTGAGGGGGATCGGGGAGTCGTGTACCGTCTCCCATCGCCGCTGGCAAACCGTTTTGTCCATATTGAGATGGAGGTGAGTGTTGAAGATTGGCGTGAATGGGCGATAAAACGGGGTATTGACGAAACAATAATCGCCTATATCGGATTTAAAAACGAGGCTCTTTTTGGGTTTAATCCGACGCTCAATGAACGCAGTTTCGCTACGCCTCGCAGCTGGGAAGCGGTTCATTATATCTTGCAAAGCTCACTGGTTAAAAACTTGTTGATTGAAACGATTGGCGGGGCGGTTGGGCGTGAAAATGCCATCGACTTTTTAGGATTTTGCAAGGTGATGCGTCTCTTGCCGGATATCGATGCTATTTTAAGGGGTGAGTGCGATGAGTGTCCGAGTGATCTGTCGGCTTTGTATGCCCTCTCTTCGGCGTTGGTGTCCCGTATATTGCAAAATCCTCAGGAGGCTGAAATAGACAATCTGCTGCGCTATACGCTGGGGTTGCAAAGCGAGTTTGCCGTGATGATTGTCCAAGATTTACAGCGCCAGGGTGTCCGGATGGATCATCTCAAAAATTACGGGGATTGGGTCAATGCCTTCGCTTATTTGCTATGTTAGATTTTTCACGCGTTAAAACCAAACTCCTCGTTGATCATCCCTATTTCGGGACTCTGGCGAGTGCTTTGGAAATTGTCGTGAATGACAACATAGAAAGCTTTACGTCGCATGGAAAGAAATTTGAATACGCGCAAGATTTTTTCACTACCTTGAGCGATGAGCAGGTTGCGTTTGCCCTTGCGAATGCCTCCATGCATGGCGTACTCTCTCACCCGGTACGCTTGGCCAATCGCAGTCCGTGGTTATGGTATACGGCATGCGATCATGCGATCAACAATATGCTCATAGACAACGACTTTTCCCCTCCCAGTAAAATCACCTACGATCCGAGGTTCCGAGGCAAGTATGCCGAAGAGATTTATGAAATGCTGCTCGACACGATCACCCGTGAAGATTTGAATGATAAAGACAACGATTCACGGCGCAGTGATGAGTCGCTAGAGGATAAACTCGAAGCAGCACAGCAGGAGATTCTATCTCAAAATGCACTGAGCAAAGCCCAAGATATGCAAAGTTTACCGAAAGGGCTGGAGAGACTTATAGCAATTCTCTCAAAAGGGGTAATCGATTGGCGTACCCAGCTACGCGATACTATCGGTGGCTATTATGTGAGCGATTACACCATCATACCACCGTCAAAAAAGCTCCTTTATCAAGGGATTTATCTGCCGGGAGCCTATTCCCGGCATTTGGAACTTGCTATCGCGATTGACAGTTCGGGTTCGGTGGATGAGGTTCTATTGGGACAATTTATCGCCGAGATTGAATCGATAACGGAGCTTTTTGGTTCGTACAGTATTGAGCTGATGGTGTGTGATGATAGGGTGCGAAATCATCAGAAATTTATGAGCGGTGAGTTGATAACCTATACGTTGGAAGGGGGCGGGGGGACCGATTTTACCCCTGTTTTTGAGGCCATTGATATGTGGATGGTTGCCCCTAAAGTGCTGTTGTATTTTACCGATTTGGAGGGAAAATTTCCGCTAAGTGAGCCCCATTATGAGACGCTGTGGATAGTACCCCGTGAAGGAGACGTGCCGTTTGGCAAAGTAATTGTGATAAAGGGGAGTGATGATTGAAAACGCATTGAAAATATTGGAGGAGTCGCATCTCTTTATTACGGGAGGGGCGGGTTCAGGAAAGACGACGCTGACGCGCTCACTCATCGAGCATGCGTACACGCATGGAAAAAAGGTGGCAAGTCTCGCCTCTACCGGGATGGCGGCGACGCTTATCGGCGGTCAGACGCTGCACAGTTTTTTTGATTTGGGGATTGCCAACTCTCAAGAGGAGCTGGAGCGCAACGGAAAACTGGAGTGCTCCAAGAAGGTACACAAACTGATCCACTCGATGAGCCTCATCGTCATCGATGAGATCTCGATGGTTGGAGCTGCGGTACTGGACATGATACGCCTACGGCTGTTGCAGGGTGAATTTGGCGGAAAATTGGTTGTCGTAGGGGATTTTTTACAGCTTCCTCCGGTTGTCAGAGGAAACGAACCGATCTATTTTGCTTTCGAGTCTCCGAGCTGGGAACGTTTTGGTTTTGAAACGATCCATTTGCAGGGGTCATTTCGTACTCATGAAGAGGAGTTTTTGAGTCTATTGGAGCGTGTACGGCATGCCTCCATCGGAGAGGATGAATCATCGGCTTTGGATGCATTGGTCCGTCCGCTTCCTGAAGACAAGAGTACGATTACGCTCCTCTATGGCAAAAACATCAGTGCTCAAAACCATAACCGCTCACAGTTGGCGCATCTGCATGGGGATGAAATTGAGCTCTCAACGCATGTCTCGATCCACGATAAAAAAATGCAGGATCGCGATGTTGAGAAGTTTATGTCGGAGAGCCGGATTGAGCCGGTGATGGTACTCAAAGTAGGGGCCCCAATTCTCTTCACCCGTAACGCATGGAACCATTATAACGGCGAGCGGGGGCGGATTTCTTCCATCGAAGAGGAGTGTGTCTGGGTGAAAAAAGAGGACGGTAAAAGTGTTAAAGTCGAGCGGGTAGAGACGACAAAAACCCGCTGGATTGAAAAAGGAAAAGTTCTCAATGAAGAAAAGCTCATGACCTTGAGCCAATTTCCCATTACCCTGGCGTTTGCCATCACGATACACAAATCGCAGGGGATGAGTTTGAGCGATTATGTCATTGAGACCAATGAAATTTTCGCCCCCTCACAGTTTTACGTTGCTCTCTCCCGTTCTATTTCGGCGCATCGGGTGACACTGACGCAACCGAACCGTACGTGGGAACGGCTTTGTTTTATTCACCCTAAGGCATTGACTTTTGTGGAGAGAATATCCTAGAATTTATAAGCGACTTGCACCCATACTTTGTTCAGATTTTTGGTATTACCCGTGACATCCCCGCCATCATAGAAGGCGGCTTTGATGAGACCGTTTAGCCCTTTTACCCCCGGGATTGTATTGGTATACATCATATCCCATTCACTTCCCAAATCACTGTTTCCACCATTCATTGCTTTATCGGCTTCAAACGCGTGATAAACAACCATCGCTTTTCCTAGACCCTTAGACGTGTATCCAAGAGTGGCACTCGCGTCACACAAACCGCCTGTTGGGGTCGTTAGAAATTTATCAGCCCATCCGTTGAATTTGTGCAAGGTCGCCAAAGGGGTACTGAAGGCTGTTTTCCCATCGCTACCATCGGAACCGCTCAGAACTTCATATCCAACTCCTGCGAGAACACCGCTGATGTTTGCAAGGAGATCAAGATTGTAGTAATAGGCATCATTTTCTTGTTTCGTGGTCCCTACGGTTTTAAAAGTGGCATCTCCTTGTCTGGCGTATTCCGCACGGTAATTGATTTTAGCAATACCAACAGGGATGTCGCCCGTTAGTGCCAAACCAACCGTATCACTACCGTAGGATGCTTTTTGGGAAGAGATCATATAGTCGTATGCCGTCACTTTGAGCATATCGTTGATTTTATACGAACCGTTTACAATAACCGATTCACTGTCCCATGTCGGCTCGTCAAAGACGGTAGCATAGCTGTAGACATACGCACCGGTTAATGTTAATCCTGCAATCGACGTGTTCGTGACCGATACGGCATCCAAACTCTGCATCATCTGTCTCCAGTCCACCGAACCGATAAAGCGTTCGTTGTCGAGATTGATGATTTGGCGTCCCGCTTTGAGTGCCGTTGCTTTGTATTTGTATTGCAAATATCCTTGTGTGAAACGGGTTTGTTCCGGATCGGCAACGATTTCATAACGGTTATCCCCAAAAATTGCCGAAGGGTTATTATCGTATCGTGTTCCGCCGATCGTTTGTACGGTGGTGCCGTCTACTTTCATAGTAAGTCCGTCAATTCCAAGGAGCTTTGTCTCCAATCCAAGGGTTGCACGAACCGTATAGGCATTGGCCTCCATTTTTCCGGAGTCTTCGACATCAACATTTTCATAACGAGGGCGCACTTCGCCGTTGAATTTCGTATCACTGAAGAGGGTAAACCCCTCATCGGCACTTAGTGTACTTGAGAAACCGCTCGCCAAAGAGAGAATTGCAACTGCGGATAAGGTGATTTCTTTCATTTTAGATCCTTTATGTTTGCAAAAATTAAAATCGATCTTTGAGATCGCCGTTGTAGACGATGTCACGTTTGGTAGCGTTTTCGTCATTGAGCCACGATGGAAGTTCATTTCCAACGGCTTCAAGTTTATCGCGCTCAGCATTGAGCTCATCTTCGCTGTAGGCGAAGGACATATCCGCGGAAATAATATGGGCCATTTCTTGAATTTTGACGAGTTTAGTAATCTCCTCTTCGACCCCTGAACCTTCGATCGTGACGATAATACGCCCTTTCTCATCATGAAAATGGTAATCGCAGTAATCCGCATTCTTGAGCAGTTCGACGACTTCTTCGGTATACGTTGGGTTGGTTTGCACCACGATGCTAGAAATATTCACGGTATTCTCCAATAATAAATTTTGTTCTCTTCACCCGCACCGATCAGCTGATGCTCATTGATGAAAATCAGCGTATCGTAAAGGGTTTCTCCCCCTTTGAGTCGTGCGGTTTTGGCTCTTGTTGCAACATCAAAAACCTGCAATTCGTTCTCGCTTCCATCAGTGTAGACCCCTCGTGTAGCCGAGGGGCTGAGCCCTACGGCATACACGAAAAAATCGGTTTCGATGAAATAGCTACCCTTTTCTCGGTAGACACCGACGCGACGGTCTTGACCCGCGCTGAGGATCGTATTGTCTCTGTAATCGATGCGGTTGATATTGTCCAGATTGATACCGCGCAATGTTTTGACCTTTCGACCATTTTTGGTATTGATCATGGCAACCTCTCCACTCTCATCGGCAACGGCCACAAGTCCCCGGCTGTTGCTCAGGGCCATGTCTTGAAATACCCCTCCGCCTGCTTGAACCTGATAGACGAGCGTGTTGGTAGAAATATCCATAGAGACGATTGTATCACCGGAGAGACCGAAAAGGACATGACCTGCATCAAGAAAACGGACTTTTTTAATCAAAAGCCCGCGCGAATTGTCGATGATTTTTACTAATTTGTTCTCTTTCATTAAAAAGACATTTCGAAACGATTCTCCGCTCTCGGAGACCATCACCGTCATGTTGCGATAATGGTCCACAGAGTAGATTTTAGGGACAAACGGTTTTGAACTGCCGATTTTCACCTTCGGAAGAAGAATGGAGGAAACTTTCTTGCGCGTTTGTGCGTCATAAATCCCCACACCTCCCCCATCGGTAGAAACATACAGTTTTCCCTCCCGTACCACCATGTCGCTTACCAAACCGTCGGTTTGGATGGCGGCATAAGGGGGGATGATCGAAGCCGTTACGGTAACAGCGAGCGCACACCAAAGCGCTAATCTTCTCATGCCGATACCTGAATCGCCCCGCTGGGACACACAGCGACGCAGTAACCGCATCCCGTACACTTTTCAGGGATGATAATCGGGCGAAACATCCCCTCAAACACAATCGCATTGTCCAGACACGGCTCTTTGCAGCTAAAGCAGATCGTATCATGGTGAGACATGCAGCTCATTTTAGAGATTCGCGCCTTCCCTTGGATAAATCGTTCGGGATCGTTTAGCACATTGGGGGTGCACGCCTCAAGACATTTGTGACAGTCGCTGCAACCGTTGGAGGAAAAATCCAAAAAGGGCAATCCTCTCCCGTCCGTGCGAATGATTTTTTCTTCACACACACTCACGCACATCCCCTCACACGCTCGGCATTCATCAAATGTTGCACTCTCCGCTGCGTATGGGGGGCGGAT
>JAUXSZ010000209.1 GCA_030679635.1 Sulfuricurvum sp.
TTTTAAAAATGAAAAACCCTACGCCAAGTACATTATTCCTCCTCTTAGGGCCAATGAAAGCTGGCCTCCGGTAAGTATTTTGATCCCATGCTATAACGAAGGGCAAAATGCTATTGAAACAATCTCTTATGCCCTCAATGTGCAATACCCGGAATTTGAAGTCATTGCCATTAATGATGGAAGTCGGGATGATACTTTAGAGATATTGGTGGAGTTGGCAAAAAATAATCCAAAGTTGAAAATCGTTCATTTAGCAGAAAATCAGGGCAAAGCGTTAGCCCTTCAAGCAGGTGCATTATTGGCAAAGCATGAGTATTTGGTCTGTATTGACGGGGATGCCTTAATTGATAAGCATTGTGTCCATTGGATGGTGAAGCATTTTATCCGTTATCCGGAAGTTGCCGCCGTAACGGGAAATCCCCGAATACGCAATCGCACGACGTTATTGGGCAAAATCCAGGTTGGCGAGTTTTCTTCTATTGTCGGTATGATCAAGCGTGCACAGCGCAGTTTTGGACGAATATTTACCGTATCAGGGGTCATTACAGGTTTTAGAAAGGCAGCGGTCCATGAGGTGGGCTATTGGAGTCCGGATGTACTGACGGAAGATATTGATATTTCATGGAAACTGCAACGCAACGGTTGGGATGTACGTTTTGAGCCTCGATCGTTGGTGTGGATTTTGATGCCGGAGACATTGAGCGGATTATGGAAACAGCGCTTGCGTTGGGCTATGGGCGGTGTTCAAGTCATGTTTAAAAATTTCACAGTTTTATTCCGTCCCAAACAAACCCATCTCTGGGGACTCATGGTTGAGCTCATGTTAAGTACCCTTTGGGCGTATAGCATGGTGTTGGTATTTGCAGTCTGGTTTATTAGTTTGTTTATTCCAATGTCCTATGTTATGCCCTCACATTCACCGATTTTACCGGATGAAACCAGTGTCATCTTAATCGGTGCCTGTTTGATACAGTTTGGTGTCAGTAAATGGTTGGACGGTCATTATGACCAAGGTCTTGGGAAAAATTATTTTTGGATGATTTGGTATCCGTTTGTCTATTGGCTGCTTAATCTGTTTACGGCGGTAACCGCTCTTCCCAAGGTTATATTGAGCAAGAAAGGTCGTGCTAGATGGGTCAGTCCTGACCGTGGCGCGCATCAACAGCTGAAAAAAAAGGGGTAACGGATATGGAAACGTTAATTATCAATAAACGACGTGAGTTACCTAGAACCAAAAGAATCATTTGGGATATAGCAACCGTATTACTGTGGTTAGGCTTTATCTATTTGTGGAAGCCTGTGCTGCACGTATTTTATAGAATTATTACCTCTGAAGTGCCGGCTGAAGAAATAGCCGATTGGATTTTTGAAAATATTCATAGTGTAACCTTTGAGAATGCTGTCTTTATGTTGATTGCAACGCCTGTTGTCTTGTTTATATTGTCAAGGCTCAACAGGCACCAGGCCCCAAGTGAGCATTTGATCTATCACTCCAGTGATTATTCCAATTATTTTCACTTAGACGATACACAGTTACAAGAGTGTGCAAATAGCCAATTGGTTACGGTTTACCATGATGACCATGGTCATATAATTCGTCTGAATGATCAAATTGCAACAAACAACGAATAAATTAATCTAAGCGTGCCTCTACTAGGCGATTGTGTTTATTTTAAACCAATAATTTTATCTTTGCAGAATCGAATCATTGGTTTCCTGTTGCCGCAACCAACCCCTCAAAAACATTTTCACTTATTTTCTTTTGAAAAATAAATCTTTTGATTTTTCAATACACTTATTAACTATAATTATGCAATTTAAAAGAGGTATTATGGTTACAATCGATTTGATTTTTAGTGATAGGATTGAGATCAAGCAGTCCAAATTCATGGGATATTTGATACCGATAGCTCTTTATGAAGAAGAGATGAAGCGTCTGCGTGAAAAACATTCCAAAGCCGTTCATTTTGTGAGTGCTTACAGAATGCTCAACGAATTCGATCAGATCGTCGAATACAGCGGTGATGACGGTGAACCCAAAGGGACGTCGGGAAAGCCCACCCTCTCTGTTTTGCAGGGGCATGAACTTATTAATGCAGCGATTATAACCGTACGCTATTTCGGAGGGACAAAATTGGGGCCTGGCGGATTGGTTCGTGCGTATGCCGAAGCTGCGAATGCAGCATGCTCAGCCGCAATGTTCATCCCCTATGAAAAACTTTTGATTCAAAAAATCACGTGTGACTATTCACATGTTTCGATGGTTGAATATGAAATAACATGTGAGCATATTCGGATTGTTACCAAAGAATTTGGTGAACGTGGTGCGATGTTTGAAATCGTCGCGACGAAGGAGAATTTAGAACGATTTTATAGCACGTTGGGACGTACAATTCATATTGTATGAGGCGGAGTGTTCCTCTTTACTCAAAATGATACTAACTGTTAACATGGTTATTATTAGATTAAATAATATTTTTTCTTACTATGATAAACTACTATCATACATATGTGCAAAGGGTTTATTATGCAAGAAAAAATTCTTTTTAGTCTTTGTTTTGCAATATTGGCATGCTATTCATCTGTGTCGGCAATGGGAGATGAATATCATAACGATGAAAAAAATACGGTTATAACTGAAAAAGCTATTGCTGCAAGCGGAACAGTGAAATTCATCGCGGAGGATCATGCGAGTGTACGGATCTTTCACGATCCTATCCCCTCTCTCAAATGGCCGGCTATGAATATGCCTTTTGACGTTGTTGATCATGAGTTGACCCATCCTCTGGAAATAGGGGATCGGGTGGATTTTGAATTTGTCCAAAAAGAGGGCAAAAACATTATTGTGAGAATGCGCAAACCATGAATCGTATTATAGGGATGATGATGCTTCTCCTGATATCGCTAAGTGCCAATAAAGCGTTTGAATCACCGACATCTCCCAAAGCGCCGGAAGGCAAAAGTGTCTATGTTCCGATTCGAGAACCTATAAATATTGATAAAGAGGGACACATTCAGCAGTGCGATCAAAACGGCAGCCGGCAGGATGAACGTCCATGAAAAAAGAGATCCTTTGCTCGCTAATAGTATTGTTGGTTCTCTCAGGGTGTTCGACGATTTCCCAAAAAGATGTGTTTGGTTCGATGGAAAGCTTGACAGCGGAGCGGGGGGCAGGAGAGCTCAGATGGATTAAGAGTCCGGATGAGGCCCGGGAGATCGATCAAACGGTTCAAGCCCTTCTCTCAAAGCCGTTGAATCAAGAGAATGCTGTCCGTATTTGCCTCATTAACAATCGATCGTTGCAGCAGACCTACGAGCGTATCGGTATAGCGCAAAGCGAGCTGGTGCAAGCAGGGCTTTTAAGCAATCCGTTATTGGGGTACTCCGTAGGACGGGGAAATGGAGTTACGACGTCGAGCGTGAGTATGGAGTTCGCTTTTTTAGAGCTACTGTGGGTTCCGCTTCGCCGTGAACTTGGCGGATTTAGACTTGAAGAGGCCAAGCTTGGCGTCGGGGATGAAGTGCTCAAAATGGTGAGAGATACCCAAAAAAGTTACATTGATGCACGGGTGGCGCAAGAGAAAGTAGAATTGTACGATGAGGTGGTCAAATCGCATGAGGCATCGGTACAATTGGCCGTTCGCCAAATGACCGCAGGTAATCTCTCAAAACGGGATTTTTTAAAAATTAAAGATGCCTATTCGCACGCACGGTTGGAATCGATTCGGTTACGTCGAAATTCTGCCACGGCGCGCGAAGCACTCAACACAATGATGGGCGTGTATGCGCAGCAAACACACTACACGCTAAGCCGTGAACCTCTGATCCTGCCGGAACAATGGCCTAACCATGATGATTTGGAACGGTTAGCCATGGAAAATCGTCTCGATATTGCCGCTGCACGAAAAGCCGTTGAATACAGTGCTTCCGATGTTGGATATACAGGAAAAACACGTTGGATGAGCGCGTTGGAAATTTCAGGAGAAAGTGAAAAAACAACCAATGAAAACCGTTTTAATACCTTGGGGATAAAAATTCCGATCCCGCTTTTTGATATGGGGGAGGGGCGTTTAAGCCGCGCACAATCGAACTACAATGCAAGCGTTCACCGTCTCTATGAATTGGCGGTCAATGTCCGCTCCAAGGTGCGTGAAGAGTATGCCAAAACGCGCTATGCTTATGATATTGCCCATGAATATCAAGACTCTATCGTCCAAACCAATCGCGATATTTTGCAGGAGACTCAGCTTTTTTACAATGGAATGCTGGAGGGTATCTATGAACTACTCTATGATCAGCGTCGTTATGCCCAAATTAAAATGGAAACGGTGTCGATGATAGGTGAGTATCAAAAAGGAGAATCCGATTTGATCTACACGATAGGCGGGAAAAATAATGAAACACGATAGACGCGATTTTTTAGGGCTTGGGGCGGCTTTTTTGGCGACGGCGACTCTGAGCAGATCGGTAAATGCAAAAGAAGAAGAGAGTTGTGGCCATCCATCGAAAACAAAGCAGCCTACCATAGCCTACCATCCGAAGCGTGTCCTCTCGCCCGCTACTATGATTACCTCCCAAAAGGGGAAAAATTACAATCCCGTGGTAACGCTCAACGGTTGGACATTACCCTATGAGATGAAAGAGGGGGTCAAAGAATTTCATTTGATTGCAGAGCCTGTGCTTCGAGAATTTTCCCACGGGATGGTCGTGAACTGCTGGGGATACAACGGCACTTCTCCGGGTCCCACTATCGAAGCAGTCGAAGGGGACAGGGTTCGTCTGATCGTGACGAATAAGCTTCCGGAACATACGACGATCCATTGGCACGGACTCATCTTACCCAACGGAATGGACGGAGTCGGTGGGTTGACCCAGCCGCAAATTGGACCCGGCGAGAGCTATGTGTATGAATTTACACTCGTTCAAAGCGGGACGTTTATGTACCATCCTCATGCCGACGAGATGGTTCAAATGGCGATGGGAGCGATGGGGATGTTCATCATCCATCCCAAAAATCCCAAAGAGCACCGTGTTGACCGTGATTTTTGTTTTTTGCTTGCCAGTTACGACATCGCTCCAGGCACCTACACTCCTAACCCTTCAACCATGACGGAATTTAATCTGTGGACGTTTAACTCTCGTGTTTTTCCGGGGATTGATGCGATGAATGTGCGCGTAGGGGATCGTGTGCGCATACGCGTAGGCAATCTGACAATGACAAACCATCCCATCCACATGCACGGTCATCCGTTTGAAGTGACCTGTACCGACGGAGGATGGGTTCCAAAAAGTGCCCGATGGCCTGAAGTGACCATCGATGTGGGGGTGGGACAGATGAGAGCGATCGAGTTTACCGCTGCGCACGAGGGAGATTGGGCCTTTCACTGCCATAAATCGCACCATACAATGGGGCCGATGGGGCATGGTGTCCCCAACATGATCGGGGTCAAACAAGATGACTTGAGCGAAAAGATCAGCGATTTGATGCCGGACTACATGTACATGCCCATGGGGAAAAACGGTATGGCGGAGATGAGTGACATGGCTGATATGGGGATGAAAGTACCCGAAAACACGTTGCCGATGATGACGGGTACAGGGCAGTTCGGGCCTATTGAAATGGGAGGAATGTTTACGGTCGTAAAAGTGCGTAAACATCAGCCCAAAGGGGATTATAAAGATTACGGCTGGTATCAATTTCCAGAGGGCAGTGTGGCAAAAAAAAGATAATATTCTCATAAATAAGTGTTAAAATAAAAAAAAAGGGGATGTCATGAAATTAATAGTATCAGCGGTATGCAGCAGTATTATAATGTTGAGCGGTTGTACGCAATCCGGGGTTCCGTTGGTTGATGCAGAAGCTTCAAAATACGAACTAACATCACAATCGGGGGTTATCACGGATGTGAGAGCGGTGGTGGTTAAAGATGAAGGGGGCGGCGGATTTTTTGGCGCTGTTATCGGAGCGGTACTTGGCTCAACCATGGGCAGTGGCAGAGGTACGGTACTGACAACACTTGGCGGCGGACTTATTGGGGCCTATACCGGAAATGAGATTGGAAAATCAAATGCGCAAGAGCTTTCGGTTACTCTTGACAATAGGCAAGAGGTAGTGGTTATCTCCAAAGGGACCCAATTTAATAGGGGTCAACGGGTTAAGATTGTGAAGCGCAATGGCCGAATCTATAATGTTGAATCGGCAAAATAGAAGGATCCCTTAAGGATAAAAAAGGATAATCCGATAATAATTATTATTTTTATTTAAAAGGCCGTATGGATGGAAGCAGTAGGGGGAGCGTTTTGGGAACTCAGTGTTGATATGGGGATTTACATCCTTTTGGGTCTTTTAGCTGCAGGAGTCTTGCATCAGTTTATTCGTGAAGAATGGATACAAAAACATCTGGGAAAAAATACCAACAATGCGGTAGTTAAAGCGGCGTTGTTGGGGACACCTTTACCCCTATGTTCCTGCAGCGTTATCCCTTTTGCCGCAACACTACGTCGTAACGGTGCTTCCAAAGGGGCAACCCTCTCTTTTTTAATCTCGACACCCATTACGGGAGTGGATTCGATTTTGGCAACCTTTGGGATGTTTGGAGGGGTATTTACCCTCTATCGTGTCGCGAGCTCAGTGGTGATTGCGATGGTTGCGGGGATGTTGATGAACCTGTTTGAGCCAAACGAACCCAAAAAAGCTTTTTCATTTACCGCTGCTGCACCTCTCAATACGACAACGAGTATCCCTTCTATTGGCAAGGATACGAAGAAAAATTTTTCATTGTACGATGTTTTTCACTACGCTTTTATCACTTTACTTGGCAGTTTTAGCAAACCTCTTTTTCTGGGATTGTTGATTGGAGCATTCATCACAGCGGCAATGCCCGCCAATTTACACCAATTCTTCGGTGACAACCGCTTTTTGGGATACGTTATTGCTGTTGCGATTGCGGCACCGATGTACGTATGCGCTACGGCCTCTTTGCCCATTGCCGCATCGTTGGTTCTCGCAGGGGTATCACCCGGGGCGGCATTTATCTTTTTAAGTGCCGGGCCTGCGACCAATACGGTGACGATGGGCGTGGTGAAATCGATGTTAGGAATGCGTGCACTGATTATTTATCTCTCTGTCATTATGGGAGGAAGTGTTTTGTTTGGAGCATTGATTGATGTGGGATTGGATACGCTCAGTGTCGGGATGAACGTGGATATGGATGAGCAGCATGGTTTGCTTCAAGAAGGCGCGGCGGTGATTATGCTGGGATTGATAGGATGGCACTTTATAAGCGGATGGTTCAAAAAATCGGATAAAAGCTGTAGCGGCGGGTCGTGCTGTTCATAGAATAAATAATCTAAAAAAGGAAATTTCATGATAGAAAAGTTATTTTTATTACTCTTGTTAGCGGCAATGGCGTCTGCATCGGACACGAATACAAGTCAGAGTAAAGCCGGAAAAAAGGTCTATCCCCGAGGTACTATCGCTACTCATTGAATGGATTTATCGGTAAATTTATCGACTTTTTTCCGATACCAGAATGCAAAAGCCAGAATGCTTCCAAGATGTCCCAAAGCCATATCTTTTTGGGCATCCCATTCATCCCCTTGCGTCCCTAAAAATGCGGTACCGAGTTCTGCATGGGTAATCTCTGTCGCACCCCACTCTATTACTTCATAGGTTCCAGAGCCAGCGAAAAGAAAGATAAAGGTGAAGAGCAGCGCAAATTTTTTTGATTTTTGAAAGGTCACGAAGAGCTCATAAAACGGAAGAAAGATTAAAAATCCGAATAAAAAGTGGATAAGACGATCATAATGGTTGCGTTCGAATCCAAAAAAATGGGTAATGGAAGAGAACCAAGGCATTTCGCTGTAGGTATAATGGGCACCGATGCCATGCAATACGAAAAAAATAAAAAGCATCCACAGACTCACCGCAGAGAAGGTGACCCGTCGATCAGCCCAAATGAGAACAGGGAGGGCGATAACAACTAAAATGTTTTCCAATACCCAATCATCTCGGTACCATGGATTTATACTCAGATACAGCCATATTATAAGATAAGCGGTCAATAAAAGATGTTTTAGTTTCATGAATGAATGATAACACAAATAAATAGGAAAAAGAGGAAGAGGGTGAAATATGTGGCGCAGCCGACGAGACTCGAACTCGCGACCTCCTGCGTGACAGGCAGGCGTTCTAACCAACTGAACTACGGCTGCACAACTATGGTGGGAATTACAAGACTCGAACTTGTGACATCTACCTTGTAAGGGTAGCGCTCTACCAACTGAGCTAAACTCCCATGTCTCTTTTGAACAAATGGCGACCCCTAAAGGATTTGAACCTCTGTTCCTACCATGAAGTGATAGTGTCCTTGGCCACTAGACGAAAGGGTCAATCAACTACACATGGTGTCCCGTGATGGATTCGAACCATCGACCCCTTCATTAAAAGTGAAATGCTCTACCAGCTGAGCTAACGGGACCTCTACAAATCTCCAAAAAGCGGCGATTGTGAGGGCGAAATTATAGGGTAAACGAGCTCTATTGTCAAGCTAAAATGGTTTAATGGGCAAAAAACAATTCTCTGTCGCTGTTAATGAGCATTTTGACGGCCATCAGAACGCTTTGCTCCTGGATGTAATTTCGGTCACCGTGAAACATAAATCGCTCTGTATGTACGGATGTTTTGGAGCGGGCGCTGATATAAACGGTTCCTACGGGTTTGGCATCGCTTCCTCCCGTAGGTCCTGCGACACCGCTGATGGCGAGTGAATAATCGGCATAGCTGACGTTCATAGCCCCCTCGGACATCTGATTGACCACTTCGGCACTCACGGCACCGTGCGATTCGAGTGACGCGTCATCAACAGCGAGCCAATTGGCTTTTAGGATATTGTCATAGGTAATCAACGAACCTTCGAATACAGAGGAGGCACCGCTGTGGGAGGTAAAATAATAGGCAAGTAAACCGCCGCTACAACTCTCTGCAAAGGAGAGTTTTTTGTTGTGTTTATGGAGGCGTTCGATGATAAACGCGGCAATATCGCCCGCCGTGATCACTTTATGACTCATCAGCCCTTTTACCGAAGCGATGAACTGGGAAAGGTTCCCGTGTTTGCGCGTATAAATTTTGAGTTTAAGCCACCCCTCACACAATTCGCTGAACTCCAATCGGACATCAAAGGTTTGCGATAGCGGTTCTAACAACGTTTGAGCACTGGAAATCTCTTCGTTGAAAATATGGATGACAGCATTGCGATGCTCATCCTCAATCAAAATGGGGGGAAGCGGTTTCCCCTCATGGGCTAAAATGACATTAATGTCTGAGGTATTGTAATGGAGTAAATAGCTCCCGTTCTCCAAGAGGCTGGCACGCGAGGGGATAAGCATTTGGTCCTTGAGGATTTGATTATCGGCGGTAACCGTACTCAGGAGTTTTCCGACGATCGTAAAGGTGCTTTTGGTGGTGATAATAACCAGTTTTGATTCGTGTTTTAGGAGCTCTTCTAAATGGAGAAACAACCCTTTGTCCGATTCATCAAAATAACAGATAGAGTCAATGGTGGCGAGGGTGGTTTTGAGTATTCGCAAGATGTAGCGTTCGTATGCTTCATTGAGCGTCAGTCGATTGCCGACAAAAATAATGTCCCGTTTCATGCTTTTTCCGGTAATGAATTTGAGATAGTATAGCATAGCTGCCCATGTGACAGCAAAATTTAATCCCCAAACAGCTATAATTCGCCACTTTTATACGCATATTTTAAGGGATGAGATGGATTACAAAGAGACCCTCCTGCTACCTCAGACAGAGTTTCCGATGCGCGGAAATTTGGTTCAAAATGAGCCGCAACGTTATGCTGCGTGGATTGCCAAAGATGTTTACGGCAAGATGAAAACCAATCGCAAAGGCGCAGCATCGTTTACTCTGCACGATGGTCCCCCTTATGCCAACGGACATACCCATATCGGGCATGCACTCAATAAAATTCTCAAAGACATTATTGTCAAATACAACTATTTTAACGGCAAATCGGTCCGTTTTACCCCAGGCTGGGATTGTCACGGTCTACCGATCGAGCAGCAAGTCGAGAAAAAGCTGGGAGGAAAGCAAAAAAAAGAGCTCCTCAGCAAGGCAGAAGTCCGTAAACTATGCCGTGAACATGCCAGTGAATTTGTCACGATTCAGCGCGACGAATTTAAAAAGCTCGGGGTTATTGCAGACTGGGACAACCCTTATCTGACGATGGATTATAAGTTTGAAGCCAATATCTATCGTACCCTTTGTGCGGTAGCGAAAAAAGGGCTTTTGATCGAGCGATCCAAGCCTGTCTACTGGAGCTGGGCTGAGCGTACGGCGCTTGCCGAAGCAGAAGTTGAGTACGAAGACAAAGAGGACTATTCGATTTATGTCGCGTTTGAGCTCAGTGATGAGGCAAAAATACGTCTTGGTATCGAGGGGAAGGCCGCTGTCGTTATTTGGACGACGACACCGTGGACGCTCCCTGCCAATACAGGGATATCCCTCAATCCCGATGAAGTGTATGTACGAACGAACGATGGCTACATTGTTGCCGAAAAACAGTATGACTCTATGATAGAAGAGGGGATTTTCAGCGGTACGGTTGTTCAAAAAATCGATGCTGCAATGTTTGAAAATCTTTATGCGATCAATCCTCTCAACGGCCGAGGTTCCCATC
Source organism: Sulfuricurvum sp. (assembly GCA_030679635.1). Taxonomy (GTDB): domain Bacteria; phylum Campylobacterota; class Campylobacteria; order Campylobacterales; family Sulfurimonadaceae; genus Sulfuricurvum. The sequence continues at coordinate 10,695 of JAUXSZ010000209.1, forward strand.
TCGTTTTGGGCGAACACGTTTTGATGGAAAACGGTTCGGGTTGTGTTCACACGGCACCGGGACACGGTGAAGACGACTACCGTGTCGGGCTTCTCTATAATCTCGAGGTTGTGATGCCTGTCGATGAGACGGGATGCTACGATATTACGGTAGTTACCGAAAGACTGTTGCCCGATCCGGAAACATTTGTCGGAATGCACATCTTCAAAGCCAATGAACCGATCCTCGCATTATTGGGAGAGAGTTTACTTAAAGTCTCCAAGTTCCGCCACTCTTATCCCCATTGCTGGCGTTCACATACGCCGTTGATCTTCCGTGCGACGAAGCAGTGGTTTATCTCTGTCGACGGTATCCCTGCAGGTGAGTCTAAAACGCTACGCGAGATAGCGTTGGATGAAGTGGCGAAAACGGCGTTTTATCCCGAAACAGGACGAAACCGTCTGAACTCTATGGTTGAAAACCGCCCCGATTGGTGTATCTCCCGTCAGCGTGACTGGGGTGTACCTATCGCTCTTTTCCGTGTCAAAGAGACCGGTGTGGTGATTTTAGATGAGAAGGTGCTCAATTTTATCGCCATGATTTTTGAGATGCACGGAAGCGATGCATGGTACTCCATGAGTATTGCCGAGCTCCTTTATCCTGGGTGCCCTCATAAAGCGGAGGATTTGGAAAAAGTAACGGACATTCTGGATGTATGGTTTGACAGCGGTTCGACATGGAATGCGGTCCTAAAATCACGCAATTACGATGCGGGAAGCTACTCTGCCGACCTCTATGTCGAAGGGTCTGATCAGCACCGCGGATGGTTCCAATCTTCTCTATTTTTGAGTACGGCGGTTGAGCATGTCGCTCCCTATAAAGCCCTCTTGACGCACGGATTTACCGTTGACGAAAAGGGCGAAAAAATGTCAAAGTCCAAAGGGAATGTTGTCGCTCCCGACACGGTGCTCAAAGAGTACGGATCGGAGATTTTGCGTTTATGGGTTGCGATGAGCGACTATCAGGGGGATCTCAAGATTTCGGGCAATATCTTGAAGCAAACCGCAGAGCAATACCGCAAACTCCGTAACACGTTCCGTATCATGCTGGCGAATATCGACGGGTTAGAGACCATCGTCTCCTACCGTGAAATGGGCGAACTCGATCGCTGGATTGTTGCACGCTCCAAAGAGGTTTTTGACGAGACCCATCGTTTGTTCGGCGAATACAACTTTGTTCACGGGATGAGCGGCTTGAATTATTTCATCGTCAATGAACTCAGCGGAGTTTACATCGATATTACGAAAGACCGTATGTACTGTGATGGGAAAGATTCCATTGAGCGCCGTTCTTCTCAGAGCGCGATGGCGATTATTGCGCGCTCAATGTTGGGACTTATCGCCCCGATCCTCACCTATACGGCCGATGAAATTTTGGACAATGCCCCTGCGCTTCTTAAAGGGGGCGCAACCGATATTTTTGATGTGACGTATGCTTCGATTGAACCCGTTGAAAGCAACTGGGATGACAGCTACATGAAAGCGGTTCGTGTCGGTCTCAATGAAGTGGTCGATGGTTTGAAAAAAGAGAAGACGATTAAAAACAATCTCGAATTGGTGGTTTCCACTACGGCACCTCAAATCTTCGCGGCTAAAATCAGCGATGTGGAGGAGTATTTAGTCGTTTCAGGGGTCAATAATCTCTCACCTGCCAACGTTTTAGGAAAGTTTGACGTAGAGGGGGTCGAGTTTAGCATCTCTCTCGCCCTTACGGCAAAATGTCCGCGCTGTTGGAAATACCATAGCGAAAATGAAGAGACTCTGTGCGGGCGTTGTGCGTCGGTGGTAGGCGAATGATTGACGTAACGCAGAGTGTTCCTGTGAGTTTCATCATAGGGACTATAGGCGTTATTTTTGCTGTGATTGCTTTGGGTATTTTCATGATAAAACTAGCAAAACGTAAGAAGGAGAACAGATGATTACCCTAAAAGAAGCGCTAAAGCTCTCCAAAGAGGAGATTGTTACCCTCAAAGAAGAACTCAAAGCGAAGATTGCCGCTTACCCTGAGCTCAACGGTTATATTGATGTTGAAAACGTGGGGGAGGGGATTCCTATCGCCATCAAAGACAACATTCAAGTTCAGGGATGGTCCGTTACCTCAGGTTCGAATATTCTCAAAGGGTATATTGCCCCTTATAATGCGACAGTTATCGAAAAACTGATGGCGTGCGGATTGAGTCCGTTTGGACGTACGAATATGGACGAGTTCGCAATGGGATCGACGACAGAGAGCAGCTGTTATGGCAAAACGCTCAATCCGCGTAATCACAATTGCGTCCCTGGCGGCAGTTCAGGGGGATCGGCTGCGGTAGTTGCGGCAGGTCTGGCGATTGCGGCATTGGGAAGCGATACGGGCGGATCGATCCGTCAGCCTGCCGCATTTTGCGGAATTGTAGGGATGAAGCCGACCTACGGACGTGTCAGCCGCTATGGATTGGGTGCGTACGCAAGTTCCCTCGATCAAATAGGACCCATGACCCAAAATGTTGAAGATGCCGCGATCTTGTACGACATGATCCAAGGGTATGATCCTAGAGACTCAACCAGCGCTGAACGAAACGACGGGATGGTGAGCGACAAGCTTGACGCTACGGTTAAACTTAAAATCGCGATCGTCCCCGATTACGTGAAAGATGCCTCTCTGGAGGTTCGCAAAGCGTATACGAAAGCCGTCGAAGCGCTTAAAAACGCAGGACATACGATCATCGAAAAAACATTGATGGACCCAAAGTACGATATTTCAGCCTATTACATCACGGCAACGGCGGAAGCGACGACCAATTTGGCCCGTTATGACGGTATCCGCTATGGCAATCGCGTTGAGGGGGATAACCTCAAAGATACCTTCTTGCAAACGCGCTCACAGGGATTTGGTGCCGAAGTGCAACGCCGTATCATGCTCGGAAATTTCGTCCTCTCATCGGGATATTACGATGCCTATTATGTCAAGGCACAAAAAGTACGCTCGTTGATCCAAGAGGAGTATAATAAGATCTTTGAAGAAGTGGATCTGATACTCACTCCGGTTGCTCCGAGAACAGCGTATGAATTTGGTGCTTTGAACGATCCTCTTGAGATGTATTTGAGCGATATTTATACGATTTCGGTGAACCTTGCGGGACTTCCTGCCATTTCGTTGCCTGTGGATACCGCGGATAACGGTATGCCGGTGGGACTACAGCTTATCGGTGCTGCGTATGCAGAACAAACTCTATTCAACGGGGCTTTAAGTCTCGAAACTCAATTGAAAGGATAATCCATGAATATACGTAAACGCGCACTAACATTTGAAGATGTACTTCTGATTCCAAAATACTCTGAGGTCCTCCCGAGAGATGTCAGTCTTAAAACGATGTTAACCCGTAATATTCCTCTGAATATCCCTATGGTCTCAGCGGCTATGGATACGGTCACTGAGTATCAAGCGGCAATCGCGATGGCTCACTTGGGTGGAATAGGGATTATTCATAAAAATATGGATATCGAAACGCAGGTTAAGCAAGTTAAAAAAGTCAAAAAATCGGAAAGCGGAATTATCATCGATCCGATTTTTGTTCATCCGGAGGCTACGCTGGCCGAGGCAGAATCATTGATGAATGAGTTCCGCATTTCCGGTGTTCCCGTTGTGGACGCCCATAATAAACTCTTGGGGATTTTGACCAACCGCGATATGCGTTTTGAAAAAGATTTGACCAAAAAAGCGCATGTAGTAATGACCGCTATGCCGTTGATTACGGCAAAAGCGGGAATTACCCTCGAAGAAGCGGCTCAAATTATGCATAAAAATAAGATAGAGAAACTCCCTATTATCGATGATAACGGCCTTTTAAAAGGGCTTGTTACGATCAAAGATATCAAAAAACGGATTGAATACCCTCATGCGAATAAAGATGATTTCGGCCGTCTTCGTGTGGGTGCTGCAATCGGTGTTGGACAGCTTGATCGTGCGCAGGCCTTGGTCGATGCAGGAGTTGACGTGCTGGTTCTTGATTCTGCACACGGCCATTCCAAAGGGATTCTTGATACGGTCAGAGCGATTAAAAAACAGATGGTTGTGGATGTTATTGCCGGAAATGTGGCAACAGCGGAAGCTACCCAAGCGTTAATCGATGCGGGTGCCGATGGGGTTAAAGTGGGCATCGGACCGGGATCAATCTGTACGACGCGTATCGTTGCGGGTGTGGGCGTACCTCAGATATCTGCAATTGATGAATGTGCAGCTGTCGGACGCATTCACGGTGTCCCTATTATCGCCGATGGCGGTATTCGTTATTCGGGAGACATTGCCAAAGCATTGGCGGTGGGTGCCAGTGCCATTATGGCCGGTTCATTGCTCGCAGGTACCGAAGAATCACCGGGTGATACGATCATGTTTCAGGGGCGTCAGTATAAATCGTACCGCGGAATGGGTTCTCTGGGAGCGATGACAAAAGGGTCAATGGACCGTTATTTTCAAGAGGGGACCGCTGCGGACAAATTGGTCCCTGAGGGGATCGAGGGTCGTGTACCGTATCGCGGAACGATCGCTGCGGTTGTTCATCAGATGATGGGCGGACTGCGCTCTTCTATGGGATATTGCGGTTCTGAGAGCATTACGGCATTTTGGGACAAAGCGGAATTTGTCGAGATTACCAGTGCAGGACTCAAAGAGTCCCATGTTCATGATGTTATCATCACACAAGAAGCACCAAATTATCACGTTTAAAAAAGGGTAACCATGCAATTGCAAACCGAAGCGCTTCACTCCGGATATGAAAAAGATTCTCAAAGAACGATGGCAGTGCCCATCTATCAAACAACGGCCTATGAGTTTCGAGATGTCGAACATGCGGCCAATCTTTTTGCTCTAAAAGAACTTGGGAATATTTATACCCGTTTGAACAACCCGACAACGGATGTTTTTGAAAAACGGTTTGCGACGCTCGAGGGGGGTGCGGCAGCTCTCGCTACATCGAGCGGAATGGCCGCTATTTTTTATGCCATAGCCAATGCGGCGGAAGCGGGGGATAATATTCTTTGTGCCCGACAGCTGTATGGCGGATCACTGACGCAAGCTTCCCATACCCTTAAACGTTTTGGTATAGAAGCCCGTTTTTTCAATGTTCACAATCCTGATGAACTCGTATCGTTGATCGATGATAAAACCAAAGTGATCTTTTTTGAGAGCTTGACGAACCCGAGTATCGATGTCGCCGATATTGCTGCTATTGCCGCGATCGCTAAGAAACACGGTATTTTGAGTATCGTAGACAATACAGTAGCCACTCCTGTTTTGTGCCGGCCGTTTGAACATGGGATTGACATCGTCGTACACAGTGCCAGCAAATATACGACCGGGCAGGGGCTTGCCATCGGCGGGATCATGGTTGAGCGCCACGATTTGGTTGACTTTATCCGCTCTAACCCTCGTTATCCTCAGTTTAACGAGGGGGATGCAAGTTACCACGGATTGGTCTATGTCGATGTCCCTTTGCCGCTTTATACCCTTCGTGCCCGTTTGTCACTGTTACGGGATTTGGGTGCGGTGGTCTCTCCATTTAACTCATGGTTGTTTATTCAAGGGATTGAAACATTGTCATTGCGTATGCGCGAACATTCTCGTAATGCACAAGCAGTAGCCGAATTTTTAGAAGCGCATCCAAGTGTGAAAAAAGTCAATTATCCTGGTCTCAAAAGCAATGCAAACTATGTCAATGCACAGCGCTATTTTCAAGAGGGTATGGCGAGCGGATTGTTGAGTTTTGAAGTAGAGAGCTTGGAAAAAGCAAAACAGATCGTTGATGCAACCCAGCTTTTCTCATTGGTAGTTAACATCGGGGATTCAAAATCGATTATTACTCATCCCGCATCGACCACCCATCAGCAGCTAAGCCTCGATGAACTGATTGCCTGCGGTGTCCTTCCGGGACTTATCCGCCTGAGTATCGGATTGGAGTCAAGCGTGGATTTGATCAATGATTTGAAACAGGCATTGGACGCGTAAAGAGAAATATGTTAAATCTCCAAACGAAAACGGAACATTTTACCAATCCTCTCTATTTGGAGAGCGGCCGTATTTTAGAACCCTATGACATTGTCTATGAAACGTATGGGCATCTCAACGAGAATAAAGACAACGTTATTGTTGTTTGCCATGCGCTTACGGGTTCGCATCATGCTGCGGGAACGTATGAGGGTGATAACAAGCCGGGATGGTGGGATGGTTTGATAGGTTCGGGAAAAGCGGTTGATACCGACCATTTTTTCGTGATCTGTACCAACGTCATCGGAAGCTGTTTCGGTTCGACGGGCCCTATGTCTATGCGCTATCCGTACAATGAGCCGTACCGCTATAAATTTCCCGTAGTCAGTATTTTAGATATGGTTAAAGCACAGCGAATATTGTTTGATCGGCTGGGTATTCATGAAGTTCATGCAGTTATCGGCGGATCGATGGGGGGGATGCAGGCGCTTGCTTTCGGCGTTTTTTTTCCTAATTTTGCCAAAAAAATCATTGCAATGGCGACAACGTCCGCGACACAGCCCTGGGCGATTGCGTTTAATAAAGTAGCCCAAGAGGCGATTCTCAAAGATCCCGAGTTCAAGAATGGGTATTATGATCCTGAAACGATCCACCAAAACGGTCTCAGCGGAATGGCAATCGGACGGATGGCGGGGCATATCAGCTTTTTGTCACCTCAGTCGATGGAACGGAAGTTTGGGCGGGAATACAAACGGACCGATGGACTCTTTGAACTGTTCGGGAAGTTTCAGGTTGAGTCGTACCTGGAGTATAATGGGTACAATTTTACCAAGTGGTTTGACCCCTTATCGTATCTGTATATTACCAAAGCGATCAATATTCATGATCTCTCGAGAGGGTTTGATTCGCTTCAGGAAGCTCTGGAAAAAATGAACGCAGAGCTTTATCTGGTCGGTTTTGAAAAAGATTTCCTTTTTTTATCCTCAGAAATGGAGCATATCGCCACAACAATGAGAGATATGGGAAAAGAGAATATCGATTACATTGAGGTTAAAAGCGATTACGGGCATGACGCTTTTTTGGTAGAAATTGATAAGATTGAACAGTATGTAAGGGATGCACTATGAGTAAAGAAGAGAGTTTTGAAGATAAAATCACCAATGCAAAAGCTATTTTAGAAAAATTAATGGATCCTGCCTTACCCATGAACGAGAGCGTTAAAGCGTACGAAGCAGGGATGAGTGAGCTTAAAACTGCCGAAAAAATGCTTGAGCAAGCCCAATTACAGATTCAAATTATCAAAAATCAGGATCAATAATGCGTTGCGCAATTTTACAGCTCCCTTCTCTGGGAATGGGGAGCAAAACGTTAGAAAATTACACGCGAGCGGCCCATCAAAAAGGGGTCAAGCTGATCCTTTTAGGTGAATATCTCCTCAACCCTTTTTTTAAAGAGCTGATGAATACTCCTATCTCTATGATTGCCGAGCAAAGTTCCCATCAGATCGAAACACTCAAAACGTTAGCTGTCAAATATGAGATGATTTTCGTGGCTCCCATTATCACGGTTAAGAAAAAAGAGTGTACCAAGATGATCGCAAAAATCAGCGGACGCAGCGTTACCTATTATCCGCAGCAGTTTCTGATCAACTATCCTCATTGGAATGAAGAGGAGTTTTTTTCCAATCCGATAGAGCCTGTGAAATCCCCTATGATTTTTACCATAAATGGGTTTAAATTTGCCGTTATGGGGGGATTTGAAATCCACTTTGATCCCCTATGGGAAGCCATCAGTTCCAAAGGGGTTGATGCAGTATTGTTGCCCAGCGCTTCGACCTTTGATTCGCATAACCGTTGGCGCGAACTGATAAAATCGAGAGCATTTACCCATAACTGCTATATATTACGTGCCAATCGTGTAGGAGAATACCATGATGAGTCCCATGCGTGGAAATTTTACGGCGATTCTATGTTGGTTTCTCCAGATGGGGATGTGGAGAGTGATCTAGGAAATACCGAAGAGCTTCTGATCGTCGATTTAGATCGAAAAACGCTCAGCGAAGCCCGAAAAGGGTGGGGATTTAAAGAAGCTCTTAAAAAGAGGAGACTCCTTTCATGATGCACTATTTTCATAGGCAGGTTCAGCTGTGGGGAGAGGAGACGCAAGCGCTATTGCAGAGTAAGCGCATCGCCATTATCGGAAGCGGCGGATTGGGATCTTCTCTAGCCTTTGCTCTTGGAGCATCTGGAATCGGTGAAATCCATATGGTTGATTTTGATACGGTGAGCTTGCACAATATCCACCGTCAAATTGCCTTTAAGATGGGTGATGAGAATAAGTTTAAAGCGGAGATAACGGCTCAGCTAATTGTTGAGCGTTGTCCGTACGTTAAAAGCCATGCGCATGTGTGTACTTTTGAAGAGTTTACCGCGAAAGAGATCGAGGTTGATCTTATTATCGATGCGACCGACAATCTCCCGACACGGGGAGCGATTAATACCTATGCGAAAAAAATACAAAAGCCGTGGGTCTATGGCTCTGTCGAAGCGTTTAATGGGCAAGTCTGCTTTTTTGAAGAGGCATCTTTTACGGAACTGTTTAAAATCACGCAAAAAACGCCAGCTGGAATTGCCGCCCCGATTGTGATGCATATTGCTTCTTTGCAAGCTAATTTGGCATTACGTTATTTGGCAGGGTTGAGTCTCAAAAAAGACATGCTCTATTATCTGTATTTTAATGAAGAGGGAGAGATGATTACCCAAAAGTTCTCACTTCCAAAAGCGTAGCAGATAGTATTGTTTTTGAATCAGTAATTATTGAATTATATAGTAAGTTTAGATTTTTTGTGTGATAGAAAGTAGGTTTTGAAGTTATTTGAGGGAAAGTGATTTGTTTTGCACCGAAGTGCAAAACGCATCGCTAGAGCTAAACTTATTTAGCAGGAGTTGCAGCAGCAGCTTCTGTAGAAACAGCAGCAGCATCAGTTGCAACAGCAGCAGCATCAGTTGCTACAGCAGCAGCATCAGTTGCAACAGTAGCATCAGTAGGCATAGCTTCAGCAGCAGGTGCTACTTCCTCAGTTGCAGCAGGTGCTGCCTCAGTAGTTGCAGACTCATTGCTGCATCCGATAAACATAGCAGCTAAAAGCATAGCAGAAACGATTTTCATCATGTGTGACTCCTTAAGAAATATGGTGGAAGTATACACTCTTACCCCCCACCTTTGTCAAGAGATTATTGAATAAATTCTATAATTTTCATTGAAACTCCTATTTTACGGGATTTTATAATGATTTATTTTTTTACACTATGGGTAAAATCAACCTGTTTTTTGACCTTTTATCGAAAATTGCATTTGCTTTTTGAGTATTTTTTACTTCGTTTACTGCCTGTTGTCTTTTAAAAGGGTTGAATTTTGGGTAATTTTTTAGTTCTAATCGTTGTATTGGAAGAAACAATTTTGATTTGAACTCTTAAATTGGTATATAATCGCGCTAATTATTCCAATAAGAATCGAGTCAAGCCCTGTGAAAAATAAATGTCTATCCCCCCTTGCAAGCTTTTTTGGAGCTTTGTTGCTGTCTGCACCGATGTACGCGGTTCAAAACATACCTATATTATGTTATCACCGTTTTGGTGCAGAAGTAGAGGGTTCGATGATGATCAAAGACACTCTTTTCGAATCCCACTTGCAGTGGCTCCAATCGCACGGCTATTCGGTTATTCCGCTCGATACGGCGGTTAAATACCTAAAAGGGGAGATTAAATCAGTACCTGAAAAATCGGTTGTTATTACGGTTGATGATGGGCATAAAACGGTTTATACCGACATGGCCCCAATGGTGAAAAAATACCATGTTCCTGTAACACTGTTTATCTATCCAAGTGCTATTTCCAATGCTAAATACGCGATGACGTGGGATCAGTTGCGGGAACTGGAAGCCACCAAGCTTTTCAATGTCGGTTCACATATGCTGTGGCATCCAAATTTCAAACAAGAGAAGAAAAAGCTTAATCAAGAAGAGTATGTAGCATTTGCGGACAATCAGCTAATCAAGTCCAAATCGGTTTTGGAAAAAAAGATGGGGCATAAGGTCAACAATTTGGCATGGGCATTTGGTATCTATGATCCCTATTTGGAGCAGCAGGCGTTGAAAGCCGGCTATTCGATCGCTCTTACGATTGATCGCCGGCATGCCAATAAGAGTGAAGTCATGATGGCACAGCCCCGTTATTTGATAGAAAACAGTGATAATATTCAGCGGTTTGAAGCGATTATGACCAATGGAAATAAAAGTACACATATAGCGATGAAACCGTCAATGCAAATAAAGAAGAGCGAAAAAGCGCTATAATACGCGTATAAATTTCACTCAAAAGACCGTCCTTTGCACTTTGAACCGTACCCCTTTGAAAAGTTAAATACGTTATTGGCGGGGATTGCCCCAAACTCAGCATATTCGGCTGTTGCCCTCACCATAGGTGAGCCGCAGTTTGAAACTCCGGCGTTTATCCAAAAATCACTTGCCAAACACTCCGAAGAGCTACGCCGTTATCCAAAAACGGCGGGTGAAGAGTATTTGAATGTGTCGATGAGAACCTTTGTGGAACGCCGTTTTGGTGTTGTACTAAAACCCTCGGAGCTGATCAGTAGTTTTGGAACGCGTGAAGTGCTTTTTAATTTTCCGCAATATTATCTGTTTGACAAACAAAATCCCGTGATGGCCTATACCAATCCGTTTTATCAGATTTATGAGGGGGCGGCGATTGCGTCACGCTCTAAAGTTATCCATCTCAATTTGACCGAGCAAAACCGTTACAAACCGGTTATCCATGAAGCAGAGCTGGCCGAATGCGATTTGGTGATTCTCAATTTTCCGAACAACCCGACGGGATCGGTATTGAGCCTCGAGGAACTGGGAAAATGGGTTAAACTTGCCCTTAAACACGATTTTCTTCTTATCAACGATGAGTGTTACAGTGAAATCTACACTTCCCAAAAAGTTCCTTCGCTGTTGGAAGCATCGGTGCATGTGGGGAATACAACTTTTAAAAATGTTCTTGTCATCAACTCGATTTCCAAACGCTCTTCCGCACCGGGGCTGCGCAGCGGATTTATCGCCGGAGATGCGGATATTTTAAAAGGATATGCCCAATACCGTACTTACGTCGGGTGTGCGTCACCTTTGCCGCTTCAAGCGGCTGCGGCCATGGCGTGGAGTGATGATGAGCACGTTCAAGCGGCGCGTAACGTGTATGCGCAAAATTTTAAAGCGGCTCGCGAAATATTGGGAGTTGAAACATCGGATGCGACGTTTTACCTTTGGCTCAAAGTTCCTGACGCGCTCAAATTTACGCAACGGCTTTACCGTGACTACAATGTAAAAGTACTCCCGGGAGAGTTTTTGGCACGCGAAAACAGTCACGGAGAAAACCCTGGAATCGGCTATATACGCATCGCATTGGTCGAAGAAACGGTCAAAACAATTCAAGCGCTTATGCGACTTAAGGAGGCATTAGGATGAACGAACTCAAAGGAAAAATTTATAAAGCACAGAGTGAGGGAGACAT
>JAUXSZ010000210.1 GCA_030679635.1 Sulfuricurvum sp.
CGGTTTTTATCTTTTTCTCAAATATCCTCCCAGCGGGGATATCTCCAAAGCCCTCCCTGATGATAATGCCACTGAGATTTTGTCGCTGTATAACCAGTTTGATTCTTCCAAAAAACTGTTGGTGCTGATCAACGGATTTGATGCTGAGAGTTTACAAAAGGCCCATGAAATAAAAGAAAAACTCTCAAAGCTTAGTGAAGTGGAGAGCGTTTATTTTGATTCTTCCGATATTGACCCCAGAGCTATGAAATATTTAGGCGAATCTTGGTACTACCTGTCGGATTTTAATAGCACCTCCCTTAGTCGTGACGAGGTAAAAAAGAAACTGGAAGTATTAGCCGCGAGTATGCAGATGAGCGGAGCGTACACCGCCCTTGATGCCAGTGATCCTCTGGGATTATTTACCAAACCCTCTTTTATGCCCGGTGCGCAGAGAGATGGGATGATGATCATTGGGGGTCGCGGATACTGCGTTGTGGCCTCCATCCGTCCCTCTGTCGGGGATATGGAAGGTTCGCGTAGGCTGTATGATGAAGCCAAAGCGGCTTTAGCTCCTTACAAAAACGATATTGTTGTTTTTAGCCCCAATTTCTACAGCGTTGAAAACTCCGCGTATATCCAGAGTGATGTTGAAAAGATTACGGCATTAACGATCCTGATTTTAATCGGAGTCTATTTTTTCTTACTACGAAACAAGGTGATGCTCCTTTTTAGTCTTGTAACCTTATTCCTCTCAGGGCTTATGGCGATACTCATCGTTAACATGATTTTTGCGGATGTCTCAATCTTGGTCGTTGCCTTCGGTGCAGGGATCGCAACCATTGCTGAAGATTATCTCTTTATGCTGTTTCTAAATGACGATTATAAAAAACACCGGTTTAATTGGCTGGTATTTTGGGGATTTGCGGCGACGGAAACAGGCTTGGCATCGCTGAGTTTTATTAACTTCCCCCTTATTTCCCAGTTGGCCGCTTTTGCCTTTTTCTCGCTGGCCATTTCGTATCTAATTTTCGCAGTTATCTTCCCGAGGCTGAAATTTTTTCGAGAGGATCCCGAGGAAAAAAGCGAAACTATTTTTGACAAATTGCTTCAGTGGCGCACGATCCCGCCTCTCTCCTTTACCCTGCTATCGATTATTTTGGTAACGGCCTCTTTTTCTTTTCTCTCGTTTGATCCCGATTTCCGCCATTTGGATTATCAAAACCGTCCTCTATTGGAAGCAGAAAAACTCTTTGAAGAGACGCTGGGATCCGATCGTCTCCCCGTTCTTATACAAGGTGAGAGTATTGAGTCCTTGCTGCTTCATGCAGAGACACTCAATAGACGTGCTCCCGGCAGTTTTAGCATCGCAAATATGGCATTGAGCCATGCAAAAAGCGCTGAGCGCGCCCGAATACTTCAGGAGTATGATTTTGCTGCCTTGCGCCAGAATCTGGAAACCACCGGCAAAGAAGCGGGTTTCAGGAGCGGGATATTCGCAGATGCCTATAAGCCGTTGGAATCGCTTGGAAGCTACGTCTATGATGCAGAGGCATTGCGTTTACTCGGCGGAGAGATTGTTAAGACTGAAAAAGGGTATATGAGTTTGGCATACGTGAAAATGGATGAACTCAAAAACATTACTGCATTGCCGTTTCTCATACCGATGGATGGAAAGGAGTTACTCTCACACAGTGCCTCAAATGCCCTTGAAGAATTTACCGGTTTTTTAGTGATCGGATTTACCTTGCTGCTGATTATTATTATTGCGGTGACGCGTAAACGTGCGCTGTATGCACTCAATTTTCTCTTTTTCCCGATGTCGGTCATTCTCGCCATGTTTGCCTTATCGGGAAGTTACAATCTAATGCATCTTTTTGCCCTTTTTCTGATAATGGTGTACGGTATCGATTATGGTATTTACCTTTCGCGCGGTGAACTCTCCAATTCGATCCGCGCGGTAATTTATTCGTGCGTGACAACTTTTGCGGGGTTCGGTGTTCTGATTTTGAGTGATGTTCCGGCGGTTCATTCGATAGGTGAGGTGACGATTGTCGGGATAGCGGCCATTGTTGCCCTGTTTTTTCAACGAGGTGAAGAGGCGCGATGCCAAGCGTAACGGTTATTTTCAACGATGGGGGTGTATCTGAAGAGACTCTCTCTTTTAGCGGATATGGATCGCGAAACCCCAAAAGAGTTTTTGTAATCCCCGATGTGACCGATAAACTGATACAAATTCGGGACATTATGGGGGCACTTCAAGAGGGGAATATCCCGTTGTTGTTTGATGGAGCCATGAAGAGTGGTGATGAAAAAGGGCGGGTATTAGCGCAGTGTAATCCTGAACAATACAAAGAGCTTGAGGATGCGGCGGCGCTGTTTTTCACATCGGGAACATCGGGGAACTCTATCGGGGTCGTCAAAACTCACAGAGAGCTGGTATCTGAAACACAGTCCCATCTCCGCTGGATGAAAAACGAGCGGTTTGAACAATGTCTCGTTACGGTCCCTTTTTTTCATATTTACGGATTTCTATTCGGCCTCTCGTTGCCGACCGCCTTGAATCTCCCTATCGTCACCAAAGAGCATTTTCTCCCGAATGAGATACTCGATCTTTGCGCCCAAAAGCCGACGCTGTGTATCACCAATCCCGTCTTTATCCGTGCAATGCTGAGACTCAACGAGGAGATCACTCTTCCTGATACCCTTTTTATCAGTTCAAGCGGGCCTCTTGAACCTCACGAAGCGCAACGTTTTGAAGCAAAATATTCCACACGTCTGGTACAGCTTTTCGGTTCGACAGAAACAGGAGGTATTGCCATACGTCACGGAGGAAACTCCGTTTGGAAACCGCTTTTCGATGTGGAAATTTCGTCCGATGAGGGCATTTTAGCCGTTACCTCGCCGTTCGTTTCACGGAGTATTTTCGATAAAGAGTTTGGGTTACTCCCGCCACTCTTTAGAACAACCGATATTATCGAAATGACGCCAGACGGGTTCAAGATTATAGGAAGGGCTGCCGAGTTGGTTAAAATCGGTGGAAAGCGGCTCTCCATTGTCGAACTTGAACGCTTTATAGAGACCATGGAGGGGATTGATGAGGCATTGGGCACCGTTGAGTATCATCCCAATACCCTTCGCGGAGAGGTGTTGACGTTGTGTCTCGTGGGAGATGGCGATAAGATCAATAAAACAATTCTAAAAAAAGCATTGCATGATCGTTTCGGCGGAATCCACATTGAGAGTAAAATCGTGATGGTGGAATCCATTGCTAAAACAGCAATGGGGAAGAAAATTAGAACTCAATTGATAACGTAATGTTATAGTGATGTGTAATAAATCGCAACTTCCCCTATGGCGAGAAGTTGCTCTGAATCAGGAAGGTATGCTTTAAATTCAAATAGGTACGAGTTGTTAAAGGTGTGCAGGATGGTGAGCGTTATATCGGATTCATGATGGAAGGGTTCGCCAATGAGCTTACTATTTCGGAATGAGGAGACAACCCCGATGGTACTATCAGGGGAGAGCGGGAAAAAACTGCTCCCTTGCGCGGCCGCTTCACAAAACATAGCCAGCGTTGGAATTATAGGGAAGTGGGCCATAAATACTACGCTTGATGCACTCTCTTCCTTGAGTGAACCGATAAAAATAAGCGGCTCTTTGTGCGGTAATCGCGTGTTAGTCTGAGATAGCATTAAGTTGATCCTAATCTTTTTAATAGAAATGGTAGAATAAAGTTACTTAAATACTTGGTGGATAAAATTATGAAAAATCAAAAAAGCAGAGTATATTTAAATGCTTTTAGCTGCGCATGTGCGGCAGGGATGAGTATCGAGAAGATTTTTGAAACTTTGCTCAGCGGAGAATCAGCGATTGGACAGCAGAGCGGATACATTGATAATGTGAGTATGCCACTGGGAAAGATTCCAAGCGATGTTGATTTTTTTGAAACAATCCATGCGAATGTTGAAATACTCCTCTCAAAAGTCCCATGGTTTGATCCTCGTGAAACGATGTTACTGGTAGGCTCATCGGTGGGAGGAATGTGTCGCGCGGAAGAAAAGTTTTTTGCCGACGGAGATCTTCAAAACATTACCGTTGAGGAGATGAGTATTCGCTCTATTGCCAGCGAAGTACAAGAGAGATTTGGTTTTAAGTCGGCGCTCTCTTTTTCAACGGCCTGTACGAGCAGCTCTGTTGCTATCGATTTTGCGGTCGATCTTATTGCTCACGGACTCTACAAAACCGTCGTCGTTGTCGGTGCCGATGAGCTGAGCCGTTCTGCGGTGAATGGCTTCGATCGTTTGGGGATTGCGTCGCGTGAAAATACACGCCCTTTTGATATAGAGCGTAACGGCATCAATGTGGCTGAGGGGATTGCGGTATTAGCCCTCTCTTCCGTAAAAACAGCTGAATGTGTTGAAATCATGGGATGCGGTGTGAGCTCCGATGCGTATAACATTACCCATCCTCATCCCGAGGGGGAGGGGGCCAGAGCCGCGATGAGAGAAGCATTAGCTAAAGCCGGGCTGGATGGTTCCCAAATCGATTATATTAATGCTCACGGAACCGGAACCGTTGCGAATGATGAGATTGAGAGTGTGGCGATAGAGACAATTTTCGGCAAAAAGCCATTTGTCGTGTCGACCAAAGCCGTTACAGGGCATACCTTAGGGGCCTGCGGTGCGTTGGAGGTTGCTATAAGTGCCATGTCGATTTTACACCGTACCATTCCGCCGTGCGTTAATTTAAAATCGCCTGTTAATGTCTCTCTTTCTCATCCCCTTAAAGCGGTTAAAGCAGAGGTGAATTATGTCCTCTCCAATGCCTTTGGTTTTGGCGGCGGTAATGTATCGATTGTGTTAGGAAGAACCCATGCAGATTAATCTTGAAATCGTACAATACGCACATATAGAAGATGCACAAAAAATTGCGAACTTGAATGAAAAAAGTATCGTAACGGATATGATGTTGCGCAGACGTTTGACCCGAAATGCCCGTATTGCCCTGTATCTGACCGATCAAATTGGTTCATGGGACATACCGATTGTCATTGGAAACGCGTACGGAGAAGTGAATGAGACCTTTGAAATTCTCCGTGCTATTGCTACGGGTGAGACGGTAAGCCCCACGGCATTTCAAAATTCAGTGCACAATACGCCGGCATCGTACCTCTCTATCGTGGGAAAAAACAAAGGGTACATCACCACCGTTTCGGATTTGTATGAAACGGCCCGTTCGGTATTACGTGTGGGTGCGGTCAAATCTCTAACGTATGAGAAATTATTGCTGATTGTGAGTGATTCGATTGATTTTGAACGTGTCGATGAGTTAAACCGTTGCGGTGTTAATATCATGGAGTGCGGAGTCGCGTTCTTGGTCCGCCAAACAGAAAAACAAGCGACAATAACCCTCACGCAGAAATCCTATCCCGGTTATTCTCCCAGTGTTTGGCCGATGCTGGAGTTGTTTGAACACGCAATGGAACTAGGGGAAGAAGAAAAAATCATTGCAATTGAAATCTAATTTTCATCAACTGAGGAGAAAGCATGGAACAGTTTATTTTTATCATTGCATTATTACTGATTGGGATGGCTTTGCAAAAGCTCGATGCCCCAGTCGACTTTTCCAAAAGCCTCAATTTTTTTGTTATCTACGTTTCCCTACCCGCAACCGTTTTGATTCAAGTACCAAAAATTCATTTGGATCTTTCGGCGTTAAGTGTGATCCTAATCCCATGGCTGCTGTTGCCGATAATGGTATATATCGTCATGGCAATGACCAAAAACCACTCCTCACAGGTTCGGGCGGCACTGTTGCTTGTCATTCCTCTAGGAAATACATCATTTGTAGGGATACCCGTTATCCAAGCATTATTAGGTGCAGATGCAATCCCCTATGTACTCATGTACGATCAGTTCGGGACGTTTTTGATCCTTTCATTGTATGGGAGTGCTGTCATCGCCCGCTATGAGACAGGAACGATTCACAGACGGCTTATTGTTAAAAAACTTCTTCTATTTCCACCATTTGTTTTTCTCGTTTTTGCTTTAATTTTTGGTGAAATGCCTCATTCAACGCAACCGTATATTCAACTTCTCGCTTCGACGCTGGTTCCTCTTGCCCTGGTTTCAGTAGGGTATTCGATGCGATTAGGAGGCGCACTGGATTATCCATTATTATCAAAAGCGCTAATGCTAAAACTGATTGTGATGCCATTGTTTGCTTTTGGCATTTTATTTACAATGGGGGTAGAGCCCCTTGCTCTTCAGACGGCAGTTTTAGAGTCTGGTATGCCTTCCATGATTACTGCGGGGGCATTGGCGATTGCTTCTGGATTCGCCCCTGAACTCAGTGCTGCATTGGTCGGATATGGGATTATCGTATCATTGGTAACATTACCGCTGATAGCACATTTTATGAAAATATTTTTCTAATAATGAACACGACAGAACTGAATGTGTTTCAAATCACCATCAGTAGCTATTGTAGGGTAGGGCGCTATAATCCCTTATGATTAAATATTTTACGTTATTTTTACTATGGGGTAATCATCTATTAGGTTCTGAAATCAATTATCTCAAAGAAGTTAAGCCGATTTTGGATCATCGTTGTACGGTATGTCATTCCTGTTATAACTCTCCCTGCCAGCTAAAGCTTGACTCGTTTGAAGGGATGGATCGCGGTGGAAGTAAACAATTGGTCTATTTGGTCACCCGATTGCAGGCGCAAGATCCGAGCCGTTTGTTTATCGATGCAGCAACGACAGAAGAGTGGCGAAAAAAAGAGTTTTTTAGCGTTACCGATAAACTGTTAGGCGATGAAGCCAATACATCGATGACAGAGCGTTTGCTGGTCTTAAAACAAAAAAATCCTCTCCCCAAGGGGAGCTATTATCCGGAAGCGGAAGATCTAACGTGCGCCAAGGATGCCAAAGAGATCACCCGATACATGCGTAAGCACCCTCATAACGGGATGCCGTTTGGATTTCCTCCGCTTAACAATACCGAACACTCTATAATTATCAAATGGCTTGCGCAAGGGGCTAAAGGGCCAAGTATAAAAGAGCAATCATTATTGATTAAACCTTCCCCCATAGCAGAGAGTCAGATCAAAAAATGGGAATCTTTTTTCAATGGGACTGATCCGAAACACGTGATGAGCGGGCGCTATTTGTATGATCATCTGTTTTTAGCCCATATTCATTTTGAAGGGACACCAACGAATGAGTTTTACGAGATAGTCCGCTCGGTAACCGCTTCGCCTGATCCGATTGTAGTTATCCCGACGGTACGTCCATATGATGATCCGAGTGTCAAAATATTCTACTACCGTTTTCATAAGATTCATTCCACGATCATTCATAAAACGCACTTACTCTTTCCTTTGGGAAATGAAACACTAAACCGTTACAAGGAGCTGTTTATCCGTTCAAAATGGCTCCAAAAACCTTATATTGTTCCCTATGATACGCAATTTAAGGGCAATCCTTTTGTGATGTATGCCCAAATACCGACTCTTTCACGCTATCGGTTTTTACTCGATCACTCGCAGTATATCGTTGACAGTTTCATACGCGGTCCCGTGTGCAAAGGGCAAATTGCTCTCAATGTAATTGAAGACCATTTTTGGATGATGTTTATGGACCCTGGGTATGATCTTGGGGTTAAGTATCCCGGTTTTTTACGCTCGCAGCGCTATAATCTCTCCTTGCCGACGGAAAATGGAAGCGGCGGAAAATTATGGAATGTATTTAGTGATGAGTATCGAGATCGGTATGAAGCATTTTATAAAGCGAAAATGGTGAAGTATTCGAATGAATATCCCAAGGGTTTACCGATGGATGCGATTTGGAAAGGGAATGAGGCTAAGGATACCCCCATACTTAGTATTTATCGCCATTTTGAAAGCGCATCGGTGCATCGCGGGGTACTCGGGGAATTACCAAAGACCCTGTGGGTAATGGATTATCCGCAGCTTGAACGGATGTATTATGCATTGGTGGCGGGTTTTGACATTTTTGGCAACGTAACCCATCAGACAAATGTTCGCCGTTATATGGATTATTTACGAATTGAGGGGGAACTGAACTTTTTGGAGTTTCTACCCGAAAAAGATCGCTATGCGACGTTGAAGTCGTGGTACATCGGGGAGGAGATTGAAAATGTCCGTTTTCATCAAGTCGACAGTACACTAAAAACAGCTATTAATTATCAAAGCAACGATCCAAAACGGGAATTTATCGAGCGGCTGGTAGACAACCACTTTCTCCCCTCAACCCACATTTTGTTTGATCCCTATAACTATTATCGCGCAGATCAGTTGCCTCCCGCGATCCCTAAAGTGTTCCGCAGTAAAAAAGATATAGTACAAGCCTTTCGCTCTCTCACAACGCGAAAAACAGGTTTGACCCGAGTGATTAATGAACTCCAGGCTGATGTGATATTAGTACGAATTCGGAATATTCAAGGCAAAGACATGGTAATTTCTATCATTATTAACCGATGGCATGACA
>JAUXSZ010000233.1 GCA_030679635.1 Sulfuricurvum sp.
AATCTCATCCGTTGTTACAACTTCTAAAGAAGATAGCAAGGCATCCTCGTTTTTATTTTTAGTAAGATAATAAAGATACGTTTTACCCTGCTTGGTGCGTCCCACGCGACTATCGTTTTTGCGAATAAAATTGCCCAAGTTTGCAGAAACTGTCTGTTCTGGAGTTGCCCCACCAAACTCACATAACTTTTGCATTTGTACGTGATTACTGACTTCTGTATAATTCACTGGTTTATTTAAATCTTCCAGTGCTTGCAGTATCGCATCATTAATTGTCACATAGAACCCTTTTCATCATTGCATAAATGTCGGAATCATATTAAACATCCGAATCGTAAAATCCTGCATCGTGTTCATCATCCACGGCATTGTCAGAATAATAACGATAACAATACCGATAATCTTGGGGATGAAACTGAGGGTCATCTCATTGATCTGCGTCGTTGCTTGAAAAATAC
Source organism: Sulfuricurvum sp. (assembly GCA_030679635.1). GTDB lineage: Bacteria > Campylobacterota > Campylobacteria > Campylobacterales > Sulfurimonadaceae > Sulfuricurvum. Next base: position 459 of record JAUXSZ010000233.1, read on the forward strand.
TGACAGCAAGCCCCAAAAACATACCTACCAACAGCGCAGGCAAAGACAACACGAGGGCAATTTTAAACGTTTCAATGCCTAAGCCGACCAGCTCTTCTTGCATCATGTTATGAATTCCTCAATGAGGTATATTCCAAGGGGATGCAATAGTCTCTTGCGTCCATTTTTTGATCAAAGAATCCGTGCGCGTATCCAATCTCAAAGAGTTTGTTAATGGCATCAAACTGCAATTCGCTCAGCGTGATCGACTCATCGTTGGCATACAGCTCCAAATATTTATCCAACGTCACCGCATCAATGCGTACCAAAGAACGCTCAATAAGCATTTTTGAGAGGCGATCTTTGTGTTCCCGTGCAATTCGTACCGCTTTGGTAAGGACATTTTCATACTCTATCGCTGCATTCAAAGGAAGTGAGCGGCGTATTGCCATTCCCCCCAGAGGGAGAGGAAGTTCACCCCCTGCAAGCTCACACCATATATCCCACAGTTCACGCTCGACGCTCAACGACTCATCGTATCCCAAAATACTTTCATGTATAAGAACACCCGCATCGACGGTTCCGTCCAAAACCGCCTGCTCAATCTCTAAAAAATTCATATAAACAACTTTTGCGTCCGGATAAGCGACACGGAACAGCAGCGCATTCGTTGTGTATCTACCGCTCAGAGCTACCTTAAACTTCTTTTTGAGAACCGTCTCTTTTTTACGGATAAGCTTGGGACCATACCCCTGGCCAAAACTGACCGCTGTGCGTAACAATGCGTAATCGTTTCGGATATGGGGATAAAGACCGAAACTGATGGCACTGATGTCATATGTCCCTTTGAGCGATTCCGTGTTGAGGGTTTCAATATCAAGTGCGATATTTTCAAAAACAGTATCTTTTTTTCCAACCCAACCAAACTTAATGGCGTAATACATAAAAATATCATCGGCATCGGGGGAGTGGGCAATCACCATTTTTTTCACAGAAAATTCCTCTAACATGTCAAATCAATTAAATTTTAACCAAATAACGCTAAAATATCTCTATTATATGTGTATTCTTAATATTGCAATTTGTCATATTTTTAAAATATATTTCAATATGTCATATTATTGCTTAACTTTACAATTTAACCCTTTCAGGAGAGAATAGACATGATGGATGCAAACAAACTAAAATCGCTGGAATTAGCGATGAAGCAAATCGATAAAACGTTCGGCAAAGGGACGTTGATGCGTCTAGGGGATAAAGTCATCGAACCGATAGGCTCGATTAGTACCGGATCACTCGGTCTTGATCTGGCACTGGGAATCGGCGGAATACCTGAGGGGCGTGTTGTTGAGATTTATGGTCCTGAGAGTTCAGGTAAAACGACGCTAACACTTCATATTATTGCCGAATCACAAAGAAAGGGGGGCGTCTGCGCCTTTATCGATGCAGAGCACGCATTGGACGTTGGGTATGCCAAAAACTTGGGAGTGGATGTTGAAAATCTCCTCATCTCTCAGCCCGATTATGGCGAGCAGGCTCTCGATATCGTCGAAACCATCGCTCGCAGCGGTGCCGTTGATTTGATCGTTATTGATTCCGTTGCCGCACTTACCCCAAAAGTAGAAATCGAAGGGGAGATGGGGGATCAGCAAGTAGGCGTTCAAGCGCGTCTGATGTCCAAAGCATTGCGCAAACTCACCGGTGTTTTGCATAAAATGAACTGTACGATTATCTTCATTAACCAAATCCGTATGAAAATCGGAACGATGGGCTACGGCTCGCCTGAGACGACAACGGGCGGAAATGCGCTAAAATTTTACGCATCGGTTCGTATTGATATTCGTAAAATTGCAACGCTCAAACAAGGCGAGAGCCAAATCGGAAACCGTGTTAAAGCCAAAGTCATTAAAAATAAAGTGGCTCCCCCGTTTCGTCAGGCAGAATTTGACATTATGTTTGGCGAGGGAATCTCCAAAGAGGGAGAACTGGTTGACTACGGCGTCAAACTTGATATAATTGACAAAAGCGGTGCATGGTTCAGCTTTGAAGACATCAAGCTTGGACAAGGGCGTGAAAACGTTAAGCAAAAATTCAAAGACGAGCCCGAATTGGCAAAACAAATCGAAGAGAAAATTAGAACAGCCATGGGTGTGAACAATATCATGATTATGGGTGAATCAGAAATGAATGAGGTGGATGAATGATATATATTGATGAAGTAAGCGCGATAGAGGTAATGGACTCTAGAGGGAATCCTACTGTAAAAGCAACGGTTCAACTCAGCGACGGTACAAGAGAAAGTGCTATTGTCCCTAGTGGTGCCAGTACCGGCAAACGTGAAGCGCTAGAGTTGCGTGATGGCGATAGCCGCTACCTTGGAAAAGGTGTCCTAAAAGCCGTCGAAAATGTTAACAGCCAAATCTCCGATGCAATCATAGGGCTAAGCCCTTACAATCAGGCAATGGTGGATGCTGTCATGAAAGAGCTCGATGGCACGCCGAACTACGCTAATCTTGGGGCAAACTCCGTGCTGGGTGTCTCTATGGCTCTTGCCCGTGCCGCTGCAAAAAGCCTCAACATCCCTCTTTACCGCTATCTTGGCGGCGCCAATGCGATGGTCATGCCTGTTCCAATGCTCAACATCATCAATGGCGGATCCCATGCTGATAACAGCGTTGATTTTCAAGAATACATGATTATGCCACTTGGATTTACTGATTTCAGCGAAGGGCTTCGCGCATCTGCTGAAGTGTATCATACCCTCAAAAAAATCCTCAAAGATCGCGGCGCCAATACGGCCCTGGGTGATGAAGGGGGATTTGCACCGGATCTTAGCAGTAATGAAGAGCCGATTCAGGTCATCATGGAAGCCATTACCAAAGCAGGCTACAAGCCAGGTGAACAAA
>JAUXSZ010000010.1 GCA_030679635.1 Sulfuricurvum sp.
GGCGGTTTGGACGAAGGGTGTGAACTGTTTGACCGAGTCAAAGAAAAATCACTCAAAGCTGCGTATGAAGCCGATATTATTCTGTACATGGTAGACGGTAAAAGTCTTCCTGAAGATGACGATAAAAAGCTTTTTTATGAGCTTGAAGCGATGGGTAAATCGATCGCCTTGGTCGTTAACAAAATCGACAACGATAAAATGCAAGAAAAGCTTTGGGAATATTATGAGTTTGGCACCAACCGAATTTTCGGTATTTCAGTCGCCCATAACCGCTCTATTCTGCCGTTGCTCAATTGGATAGCCTCGGAGCTTCCTGAATCATCGATTGTCACACCGCAAGCGGATGCTGTCGAAGACGACGATGAGATGGACGGATTTGATGCCGCTCTCAACGCTTATGATGACGACGATGAAGATTTTGAAGCGTTTGACGACGATGAAGAATCAGACGACGAAGAATCGGATGATGATGATATCGACGATATCGCAGCGATGGAAGAGGCGTATCGCGGGATTATCAAAGAGTATGCCCCTGCGGATACGCAGAAGATGAAAGTAGCGATTATCGGTCGTGTTAATGTCGGTAAAAGCTCGTTGCTCAATGCTCTTCTCAAAGAAGACCGCTCGGTGGTGAGTTCGGTAGCGGGAACCACCATCGACCCCATCGACGAAGAGATGGAGTATGAGGGAAAAACGATTACCTTTATCGATACGGCAGGAATCCGTAAGCGCGGGAAAATTTTGGGAATTGAAAAATATGCCTTGATGCGTACCGAAGAGATGCTTGAAACGGCGGACATTGCCCTGCTTGTTTTGGATGCTTCGGAGCCGTTTATGGATTTGGATGAAAAAATTGCAGGTTTTATCGATAAAAATCGCTTGGCGTGTCTGATTGTTCTCAACAAATGGGACATGGCTCCTAGAGAAGATTATGAGAAAATCATCCTTGAAGTCCGTGATCGGTTTAAGTTTTTGAGCTACGCACCTATTGTTACTATTTCGGCGCAGAGCAAGCAGCGTGTTCACAAGATTTTTGATATGTTGCTCAAAATCAATGAAAATTATTCTCAGCGGATTTCGACGGGTAAACTCAACGAAGTTATCCAAACGGCGATGCGCAGACATACACTTCCGAGTGTCAATGGTCAAAATATTCGTCTCTATTTCGCGACACAGTATGACATCCGTCCGCCGCGTATCGCACTGATTATGAACAAGCCGCAAGGGCTCCATTTCAGTTATCGCCGTTATCTTACGAATCGGCTTCGTGAGGAGTTTAATTTTGAAGGGACACCGATTCTTTTCAAAGCGAAAAGCAGAGGTGGCGATAAAAAACCACGAGCGCATAAAACAAAAGCTTTATGGTAATCAAAAGGGTTTAACAACCACAAGGGCAACGATTGCCATGAGCAACAGTGTCGGTACTTCATTGTATAGACGGAAGAATTTGCCGTTTTTATAGGCCGTATTTTCTTTGAGTTTTAGGCGATAATGTCCTAAGGAAAAGAAATAAGCGGTCAAAATAGCCACTAGGGTGAGTTTCGCATGAAGCCATCCCCCAGTGTGAAATACGTTTATTCCATAATATTTTGTTGACATAAAAATGAGGGCTATGCCCGAGAGCAGTGTTGCCCAAAATGCGGGAATGCCGATGTATTTATAAATCTTCATCTCCATCACCTCTATCACTTCTAAAAATCCCTTATTTTCAGCGTTCTCTACATGATAGACAAAAAGTCGTGGTAGATAAAAAAGTACCGCAAACCACGATACCATTGAAATAATATGAAACCAAACTACCCAGTTGTACATGCTGTTTTCCTAATGATGAATTAGGGAAGGGTAACCAAAAGAAGCTAAAAATCAGAGGTGTTTTTTTACCCATGCGATAATTTGAGAGGCTGGAAGGGCTCCGCTGATCTGATCAATACTGCGGTTGTTTTTAAATGCGATGATGGTAGGGATCGAACGGATACTGAACCGTCCTGCAACTGCTTGCTGCTCTTCGGTATTGATCTTGACAAACTGTGCTTTGAGAGGGAAGGATCGAGCCGCTTCTTCAAAAGCAGGAGCCATAGAACGGCAAGGTCCGCACCAAGGGGCCCAAAAATCGGCAATGATCAAGCGCTCATCATTGAGCATCAAACGATCAAAATTTTCGCTGTTTAGCATAAGCGGCTTGGTGTCAAGCAGAGAAGCTTTGCAGTGGCCGCACGATGCTTTTACATAGGCATCTTTAAGAGGAATGACATTCACCCCCCAGCAATGGGGGCAGACGACGTTGATTTTGCCCATTTTGGATCTTCCCCTTTATTCTGTTTCCGCTATTTCCATATCACGGATAGAAGAGGTGTGGTGATCTTTGGATTTGTCGTGCAATCTTTCGAGAGCTTTGTTGGCACGATTGATTGCCAGGTCGATAGCGGTATCGAGATCGGCATCGGAATGGCTGATGACAACGGGTTGCGCGTGCGCGATGTGCATATCAAATTCGACATTGACGTTTAGTTTCTCTTTGGTAATCATCACGTTGACGGTAGTTATGTCCAGATGGTACCGTTTAAAATTTTCAATAGCTGCTGCGATGTGATCGTTAACATGTGGTGTAAGGGTAATTTCTTTAGCGCGAATTTGAACGTTCATAATGAATCCTTTTTTGGTGAACTATGGAAAAATATAGCACATTACTTCTTAAAACGAAGCTTAACGGTGATGGGGTTAATGGAGCGTTTGATATAATAGTAGTTATATTGAATTAGGAGAATTTTTTGAGAGTCCTGACCGGAATACAACCTTCGGGCGATTTGCATATCGGAAATTATTTTGGCTCCATCCGTCCGATGATCGAATCCCAAAGTAATCATGAAGTTTTTGCGTTTATTGCCAACTATCATGCGATGACATCCCTGGGAGACGGGGAGAAACTGCGTCAGCTTACGATGCAAGCGGCGACCGATTTTTTAGCGTTGGGGATGGATCCTGCTAAAAGTACCTTTTGGGTTCAATCGGATGTTAAAGAGGTTTTGGAGCTCTATTGGGTCCTCTCAAGTTTCACCCCTATGGGGTTGCTCGAACGGGCGCACAGCTATAAAGACAAGGTAGCCAAAGGGATTGCTTCCAATCACAGCCTTTTCTCGTATCCGGTACTGATGGCCGCCGATATTTTACTGTTTGGTTCGCAAATTGTCCCCGTGGGAAAAGATCAGATACAGCATGTCGAGATTGCACGGGACATAGCCATCAAATTCAACAATCACTACGGTGATATTTTTACGTTGCCTGAATTTAAAGTCGATGAAGCGGTGGCAACGGTTCCGGGAACCGACGGGCAGAAAATGTCAAAAAGTTACGGCAATACGATTACTATTTTCGGGGACGAAAAAAGCCAGCTCAAAACCATCAAAAAGATTGTGACCGAACTCATTGCCATGGAAGAGCCCAAAGAGCATGCAAACTGTAATGTTTATAATATTGCGAAGCTTTTTTTGGACGAAGAGGGGCGCAAAGCATTGCAAAAACGGTATGAAAGCGGTGGGGAAGGGCATGGCCACTTTAAGCTCTATTTGGCCGATATGCTGTGGGAGCACTTCCGCTCCTTTAGAGAACGGCGTGAGTATTATGAGGCACATCAGGACGATGTACGGGATATTTTGCATGCGGGTGCGGTAAAAGCGCGCGCGGTTGCCCAGCCGATTATCGAAAAAGTACGATCTGTTACCGGAATTCAATACTAAAGGAAAAATGATGAAACAGTATATTATCAAGCAAATTGCCGACTCAGCGGCGACTAAACAAGCGATTTTGGAAAATGAAACACTGATTACTATGATAGAAACCGTTGCCAAAGCGTGTGTGGCGGTTTATCGAAATGGGAAAAAAACCATGCTGGCGGGAAACGGCGGTTCCGCAGCCGATGCACAGCACATAGCCGCGGAGCTCGTCGGACGGTACGGTTTTGACCGTCCCTCTATCCCTTCATTGGCATTGACAACGGACAGTTCAAATCTCACAGCTATCGGGAATGATTACGGATACGACAAAGTCTTTTCCCGCCAGTTAGAGGGGATGGGACAAGAGGGGGATCTGTTTATCGGTATTTCTACTTCCGGGAACTCCCAAAACATTATCAATGCGTTTGAATCGGCCAAAGAGCGGGGGATTACGACGGTAGCACTGACGGGACGTGATGGCGGTAAGATGGGAGAAATGGCCGATTTTGCCATTATTATCCCTTCCAATGCTACGCCGCGTATACAGGAATCCCATATTTTGATCGGACATATTTTGTGCGATATTATCGAAAAAGAGCTCTTCGGAGGAGGAGTTGCCTAAGGCACTCTTCCTTGACCGTGACGGGGTCGTCAATGTCGAGAAAAATTATCTTCATAAAATCGATGATTTTGAACTTATGGACGGGATACTCGACGTTTGCCGTTTCTATGAGAGTCAGGGGTATGTGATCATCATCGTTACGAACCAGTCTGGAATTTCACGAGGGCTTTATACCCAAGAGGATTTTAAACATCTCAGCGATTGGATGGTAGAGCATTTCAAATCTCTTGGTGTTACGATCACCCGCATTTATCATTGTCCGCACCATGAGAGTATCGATGGCCGGTGTGATTGCCGTAAGCCGGAGCCCGGAATGTTTTTGGATGCGCAGAAAGATTATGATTTGGATATGAAAAATTCGGTAATGATCGGGGACAATGAACGGGATATAGAAGCCGCGATACGTGCAGGGGTGGGAACCAATATTCTTCTCTCACGCGACGTGATACTTTCGAGTGCCAATCAAATAATCGGCTCATTAAAGGAGCTTTTGTAATGCTCATCATCAATACGGGGGGAACATTTAACAAGCGCTACAATCCGCTCAGCGGAGAGCTGGAAGTTCCTAAAGATAACCAAGCCGTTGATTCCATCGTCTCGGTTTTTACGGATCCGCTGAGGGTTGAGGGGTTGCTTTACAAAGACTCTTTGGAGATGACTTCAGCCGATCGAAAATGTCTCGCGCAGTTCATTATAAAATCCGAAGAGGAACAGATTGTTATTGTGCATGGAACCGATACGATGGATCAGAGCGCACGGTATCTCGCAAAACTAAATTTGGATAAGGTGATCGTTTTGACGGGGGCGATGGTACCCTTTGCGATTGACCCTATCGAAGCGGTTGCCAATCTTGCCATGGCGATCGGATATGGGCATAACGTATCAAAAGGGGTCTATATCGTGATGCAAGGGGTATGCGGTAGCTATGATCGGGTGATCAAAAACAGGGAGTACGGAAAGTTTGACTATGTCTAAAGTGAAATGCGATCACTGTCATCTGGTATTTAGCGACACGGTGATGATCCATGACGGAGAGTATCGCTTCTGCTGCAATGGGTGTAAAGGGATTTTTCACCTCCTTAAAGATGAAGGGCTGGAGAGTTTCTACGCAAAGATGGGGGAGACAACGCTCACCCCTCCCAGTGAGCAGTTCGAAGCAAGCGAGAATTTCGATACCCCTGCCTTTTTTGACCGTTTCGTGACGCTGGGCGAAGGAAATTTGGCGCAGGTTTCCCTGATCATTGAGGGGATCCATTGTGCGGCGTGCGTATGGCTGAATGAAAAGGCGCTGCATAAAATGCCAGGTGTCATAGAAGCCCATATCAACTATACCAATAACAAAGCCCGTATCACCTGGGATACGAAAGTTCTCAAACTCTCAACCATCATCGAGATGATCCGGGCCATCGGGTACAACGCCTATCCGTACGATGCATCGATGCAAGAGGTGAGGGCGAATAAAGAGCGTAAAGAGTATTACCTGAGGATGGCCGTAGCGACGTTTGCCTCTATGAATATGATGTGGATTGCGGTTGCTCAATATGCCGGATATTTTACGGGGATGACGCAAGAGGTCAAAACGATACTCAACATCGCCGAGTGGGTTCTCTCTACTCCGGTCCTTTTTTACAGCGGATGGGTTTTTTATCGCGGAGCGTACTACGGATTGCGCAACGGTGCGGTTACAATGGACATGCTGGTCGTAACGGGATCGACGTTGGCCTATGGTTATTCGATCTACATTACCCTCTTTGAAAAAGGGGAAGCCTATTTTGATTCGGTTGCGATGATCATTACCTTTGTACTGTTCGGTAAATTTTTGGAAGTATTGAGCCGGAAACATGCGGCCGATACTCTCGATGTGATGGGGAAATACATCCCAAGCGAAGTGAGTATTCTGGAGGGGGATGCGATCCGCAGTGTCAGCGTCTCCGAAGTGAACGTTGGGGATACGATTATCATCCGTACGGGTGAGCGGGCGGCTATTGACGGAGAAGTGATATCGGGCGAGGGGAGCTTTGATGAGAGCAATCTCACCGGAGAAGCGGATCCGATTTTTAAACGCAAAGGGGATGTGATCATTAGCGGTACGACGAGTATCGATGCGCTGCTGCACTATCGTGCCCTCAAAGACTATGCCCATTCGACGCTGACCCATCTGGTCAATCTCTTAGAAAATGCGATGAGCCAAAAACCGAAAATAGAGCAATTGGCGAACCGTCTTTCCGAATATTTTTCCTCTACGATTTTATTTTTAGCGATCGGTACGTTTTGGATCTGGTATTTTTGGCCCCATACGTTTGACAGGGCTTTGATGGTAGGTATTTCGGTCATCATTATCGCTTGTCCGTGTGCTCTTGCCTTGGCAACGCCGGTGGCAACCATCGTGGGGTTGGCTCTTGGGGCGAAACGATCCATCCTTTTTAAATCTGCGGCGCAGATCGAGACGATGGCGAAAGCGACGATGTTTGTGCTGGATAAAACGGGGACGATCACCCAAGGACGACCGGCCGTTGTGTATGCAACCTATCATGAAACTTTTGACCACTCCCAAATGTTGGCTTTGGTCAGCTCTTCGCAACATCCGATCAGCAGAGGAGTCGTTGAATATTTAGATAAAACCGAATCTGCGATGGAGACGGGGGAGATTAGTGAGGCCAATGAGATTCCGGCACGCGGTATTGTAGGGCGCGCTGCCGGAGTGATGATCGCAGGGGGGAATGCACAGCTTATGGAAGAGATGGGGATCGAAACAAAAACGGTGAGCGATAAAAGCCTCTTCTATTATGCGGTGGATGGAAAACTGTGCGCGACGTTTGAGCTGCAGGATCTCCCAAAAGAGAATGCCTTTGAATCGATCAAAGTTTTGAGGGATTATGGTTTACGGGTCGTGATGTTGACGGGAGATCATGAGGCATCCGCCTTGAGGGTTGCAGCGGAAGTGGGGATTACTGAGGTTTATGCCCATTTCACTCCGGAGGAAAAAGAAGCTTTCATTGAGAGGGCGCATGATGAGGGACACATAGTGGTGATGGCCGGCGATGGCGTCAATGATTTATTGGCGCTTGCCAGAGCCGATATCGGCATAGCGATGGGAAGCGGCAGCGACATTGCTATCGAGGTTTCGGACATTGTGTTGCTGAACGATTCGCTGGTCTCTCTTACCGAAGCGTATGCAATCAGCCGACGAACGTACGGATTGATCAAGCAAAACCTAGGAATTTCGTTGGTGTACAATGCAATTACGATACCATTGGCAATGATGGGGTACATTATCCCTCTAATCGCGGCAATATCCATGTCGTTTAGTTCACTTCTCGTCGTCGGTAATTCGATGCGCAGTCGATGGATGTATAAATAGGAGGTTATTGTGGACAGTTGGGTAGTGGCAATGATGCTGGGAGCTTCTCTCTTTTTGGGAGGGATTGCCCTTATCGCTTTTTTATGGGGTATTAAAAGTGGGCAATTTGATGATGAAAAACGGATGATGAATCAGGTTCACTTTGATGATGAAAAAGAGTTGAATGATGCAGCAGATCAACAGAAAAAAAGAGAAGCGTTAAAAAAGAGAGAGTACCGACCGGAATAAAATCTCATCGCAAAAAGCGATGAGAAGGGAAATTACTTAACGCCTGCTACGTAAGTCGCGATAGCTTTGATATCAGCGTCAGAGAGAGTAGCCACTTGGCCTTTCATCAATGCACCCATACCGGCTTTGTTTTGTGTACCCGCTTTGTATGCTTTCAAAGAAGCTTCAATAGCAGCCGCTTTTTGGCCTTTTACGATTACTGATTTACCAAGAGCCGCTTTTTCAAAGCTAGCACCGTGACATGCAGCACATTTAGCCGTAAGAGCTTTACCGTCTGCAGCCATCATTGAAACGCCTGCGAATAACATTGCGAGAGCAATTTTTTTCATTTGTTTTCTCCATAAAAAATTTTGCGTCATTATATTCCCATCTATCTTAAAACACTCTAACTTTTTTATGTTTTAATGGAAGCTTTGTTACAATAAGTTATTAAAGAAACACGAGGATTATGTATGCGCTACAGTGATATTGATTTGAACCGTAAAACCATTTTGATTACAGGGGGAGCCGGATTCATCGGTTCCAATCTCGCATTTTATTTTCAAGAGCATTATCCGCAAGCCAAAGTGGTCGTTTTGGATCTATTTCGCTCTAATCTTACCCTCTCAAACGGCAATCTCAAAAGCTTCGGTCATTTTAAAAATCTGCTCGGGTTCAAGGGCGAGGTGATCAGCGGCGACATCAACGATCAAGCGTTACTTTCCAAGCTGGCACAGCACTATAAATTTGATTACATTTTTCACGAAGCGGCGATTTCCGACACAACAGCGCTTGAACAGGATTTGATGATTCAGACCAATGTGAATGCGTTTAAAGACCTTCTCGATATCGCCGTAGCCCATGGTGCCAATATGATTTATGCTTCTTCGGGTGCGACGTACGGAGATGCCGCATCGCCACAGAGAGTAGGACGGGAGG
>JAUXSZ010000239.1 GCA_030679635.1 Sulfuricurvum sp.
AAAATCTTTTGGCTGTTCTTTGATCTGAAATTGGGATACTTTAGAATGGGTAAAACTCATTTTTGGCAATTTTTGAAGATTTTTACTCAAACGGAGTATCTTTAAAGAGCAGGGCCATGTTGAATCGATGATGAAAATCACCAACTGTTTTTGGTGTAGTTCAATTTTTTGGGTGTTTAGATGGATACTGTCAACTCCTGGATAGAGGACATAACAGCAATTGTTGTTATTTTCTATCAGGGCATTGATAGCGTTATGATCGCTGTAATCGACATCGATGAAAAGTTCTGAGTTGGGAAGCGAGAGATGGGTGATTCGGCCGGTGCCGTTTTTGGTCTTTTTAAACTCTTTTGGATGCATCAAGATGACAAATTTTGTTTGGGTCTGGATGGGTTTGACGCAAGTACAGATACACAAGCTCATGGGGCGGTAACAGGTATAGCACGTTACCCTTGTCTCTGTGTTCTCAACGCTTTGCATGGGGTGAACTCAGAGGATCGAAAGGTAGATGGAAATGTCACTTTTCCCTTGATAAATCTCAAAGTCTGTCGCATAGGCACGTTGATATTCGCCCTCTTGCGCAAAATAGCCATCAATACCGGCCCAAGTATCTTTAATGCCGGTAGGCGTTGCCTCAAGCACTTTAAAGACAAGGTATTTTCCCTCTTTGATGTCGATGAGATTCAGATTAGAGGGCTTGTCGGTTGAGCCTGATTGAAGACCGATAAGGAGGGTGTAATCTCCCATGACATCGGGCTCATAATCATAATAAACCCCATAAACCGTCATTGGGTCAAGCTGTTGCGGAACCGCGGCCATGACGTTGTATTCAAAAAAGTTCTTCCACATAATCGGAATACTGGCAGTTTCCGGATGGGATTCACGTTCATTGTTGGTACGCAGACTCATCCCTATGATGGTTTTTGCGCTAATGTGCTCTACTATTGGTTGCATTATATTTCTCTCAAATTTTTTTGACAGTATACCGCTTCCTTTTTGGTTTTCGGCACTTCTGGGATTTGATTATCTTCTAAACGCTTGTATCGAGAATATTACTGCCAAGTGAGGTGATTTTTTCATCGATTTTCTCTAGGGCTTTCTTTAACGTCTCATAGGAAATATCGGGAAGTTTTCCGCCCCATATTTTTTCGGCTTCGTTAAATCCGCGTATAATCCCCTCCCGACCTGCTTTGAGTTTGTCGATGTCGTCCCCTGCGCCGATCAAAACAAAATCGGATAGCCTTGCCGAGGTTTGGGAAATTCCAAAGAATCCGTCTTCGCTCACCAGCGCTTTGGCCTCGTCCGGATTCATATCCGCAATCGGTTTACCGGTATACCCGATGGCTTTGAAATCAATAGCATCCAAGATGTCGCGAATCTTTGTAAGATCGAAGGGGGCACTCTGAGCCTCTAAATTTCCGGCTGAATAATTTTCTACTGTGAGGCTGTACTGAACGAGATAGGCTTGTGCGAGTGTTTTCGCCGAGAGCTCACCGCTTTGGATCTTTTCTTTCAATTTTTTGCGGTCAACCTCATTGGCATCTTCTACGTTTTGTGTGTAAATGGCGGCAGCATTGCTAGTGTTGATTTGCATAATAAACTCCTTTGTATACTCTATAAATCGGCAAATTTATTCGTGACGTAAAGCATCGATCGGATTGAGCCGTGCCGCTTTGCGGGCAGGAAAATAGCCAAATACGATTCCTACTATGGTTGAGAATAAAAAAGCGATGATAACGATTGATGTGTTGAAAACAAAAGGGAGATCAAAAAAGAGATTGATGCCAACTCCGGCACCAATGCCTAATGCCATACCGATAATTCCACCCAGCGAAGAGAGGACGACCGCTTCGACCAAGAACTGCAACAGCACTTCGCGCTCGAGTGCTCCGATTGCCAACCGGATTCCGATTTCACGCGTCCGTTCTGTGACGGAGACGAGCATGATGTTCATGATCCCGATCCCGCCCACAAGCAGGCTGATGGCGGCAACGGCTCCCAGCAGAAGGGTCAGCATTTTTGTCGTCGAAGAGAGGGTCTGGATCACCTCCCGTAAATCTCGAACATTGAAATCGTCTTCCTCGCCGATCCGTATATGGCGGCGCTCGCGCATCAAGGAAATCACATTGTTTTTCATGTTCTCTATGGCCGAGGGATTCTTGGCCGAAATAAGGATGGCGGAAATATCCTGATTCCCGCTGATACGACGCTGAAACGTCCGAATGGGAAGGACGATCAGATCATCTTGATCCATTCCGAACATCGACGCCCCTTTGGGGTGGAGAACCCCAATCACCTGACAGGAAAAATTTCCGATCCGGAGTGAGGTATCCATCGGGTTTTGCTCTCCGTAGAGCTCTTTTCGGACCGTTTCTCCGATGACGCATACCGCTTTCCCCCCCTTGACTTCGGCTCCCGTAAAATTGCGACCTTGATCAAACTGCCAATCTTTGACGGTGAAATAATCGTTGTCGCTGCCGTCGATGGAGGTGGAGTAGTTTCGATTGCCGTACACAACCTGCATCCCTTTAGAAGCGACCGGAGCAGCCCCTTTTAGCCCTCCGATTTCGCGCACAATTGAACTCAGGTCATTGTGGCTGAACCGTTTGGCCGTATTGTCTCCTCCCGGACCGTGGCGATCCTGTCCTGGGCGGATGACGAGCATGTTGCTGCCGAGTTTGGAGATGCTTTGGGTGACGTAGGCGGTGGTGGCATCGCCCAGCATCACCATCGCGATGACCGAGGCGACACCGATAACAATCCCCAGCGTCGTGAGGATAGAGCGCATCGCGCTGCGGCGGATTTCGCGCAAGGCGAGGATAAAAGCGTTCCAGATCATGATGTAACCTCAGGGATAGCCGCCGTATCGATCTTCCCGTCGCGAAAATGGATGGTGCGGGAGGCAAATGCGGCCATCTCTTTTTCATGGGTGACCATGATGATGGTGATCCCTTTCTCTTGGTTAAATGATCGGAGGAGTTCCATTACCTCGATGCTTTTGGCGGTATCGAGATTTCCCGTCGGCTCATCGGCGAGTAACACGAGGGGATGGGTAACGATGGCTCGGGCGATCGCGACCCGCTGCTGCTGCCCTCCTGAAAGTTCTGCTGGGGTATGGTGGGCGACCTCTTCGAGTCCGACGCTTCTGAGTGCTTCCATCGCCATTTCCCGCCGTTCATGAGCAGGAACACCGCGGTAGAGGAGGGGGAGCTCGACATTTTCGACGGCAGAGGTTTTTCCCAAGAGATTAAACCCCTGAAAGACAAAACCGATGTAGTTCCGCCGCAATAAGGCCCGCTGGTCTCGGCTAAGATCTTCGACATTAATCCCCTCAAAGCGATACGCTCCTTCCGTCGGGACATCGAGGCATCCGATGATGTTCATCGCCGTCGATTTCCCCGATCCGCTGGGTCCCATGATCGCCACAAAATCTCCTGGATGGATACTCAGGTCCACCCCTTGCAGGGCATAAGCCGTGGCATCCCCCTCACCATAATATTTTTTGACCCCTTTGAGTTCGATGACGGGATGAGTCACATCGTTCATGGCTGCTCTTCGAGGGCGGTAATGATACGATCCCCAGGTTTAAGGGTAGAAGAAAGGAGTACGGTGGAGATGCCGTCTGTTTTTCCGATACGGACCTTAACTTTTTGGGGAGAGCCGTTTTTTAATACCCATACCCGTTCGCTTTTATCGGCGTCATCGACAGCACGTTTCTTTTTTTTCTCTTTCTCATCATTGCCGTTGCTTGCAGGAGGGGTAAAACGCAATGCCGCATTGGGTATCAGGGCAACATTTTGAAGGGTATCGGTAATAATGGATGCGCTTGCCGTCATTCCTGGACGTAAAAGCATCGTGTCATTGTCGACTTCAACGACGGCTTCATACGTCACTACTCCGTTGACAATAGCGGAATTAAGACGGAGCTTGGTCACTTTTCCCTCAAACTCACGATTGGGATAGGCATCGACGGTGAAGAGCACTTTCTGATTCTCTTTAACCCCTCCGATATCCGCCTCATCGACACTGACGATTGCTTTCATTTTGGTGAGATCTTCTGCAAGGGTAAATAGAATGGGTGTTTGCATCGAAGCGACAACGGTCTGCCCAGGCTCGACTTTACGGCTTAGCACGACCCCCTCAATCGGTGAAACGACGACGGCTTTACGGAGATTGTCTTCATCGCTTTTGAGCTGTGCGTAGGATTGATCCACTTGTGCTTTGGCGGCAGCAAGTCCGGCTTCGGCTTGTGCCACGACGGTTACTGAGGATTGCATCTCTTTGCGGGAGGGGTAGTTCCCCTGCGTCGATGCATACATTTTTTGGGTACGCTCGTTTTCGATTTGTCCATTTTCCAATGAGGCTTGAGCACTTTGGAAATTGGCTTTAAATCTCATCCAGTTGGCGTTGGAGCTGGTAACGGCGGCGGTGAGTTTGGTCGTATCGAGTCGGGCTAATGGTTGACCGATATGGACACGGTCGTTGTAATCGACCAAAACGGTGTCAACGGTTCCGGAAACTTCGATTCCGACATCGACGGTGTTGGTTGGTTCGAGATTTCCGGTCGCCGAAACGCTTGTGGTCAGGTTTTGGATTTTGAGGGGAACGGTAACGTAGATGATCTCATCTTGTTCTCTTTGTTGTATCCAGACGATGATTCCGGCACCTAGCAAAAAGAGGATGATGATCCATAATAGGACCTTTTTCCATCGTTTTGGAGAGGGACTTTCTTCTACTCCTAACGTTGTTGCGATGGTTGTGGAATTGGGTGTCATAGCGATTTCTCCTGTGGGTGTCGCATCAAATAGTGAAGCGTCGAAAGTTCGATTTGGATGTTGATTTCATTGATGTGTATCTCCAGTTCTTCGATTGAACGGGTGTTCTGAAGAGTTTGCAGATCGTATCCCGCTTTGTATCCCGTATTGACAGCCGCCTTGGTTGCACCGATCAATTCGTCGTAATAGTTGAGATTCTCTTTTGTGATGATAATAATGTTTTGATAGCTTTCGATTTGCGCAATGGATTGATCATAGCGTCCATCCATCTGCCGTTTGGTATCGGCGGATTCGGCCTGCTGTTTTAAATAGAGGCTTTGCGCCTCTTGAACGGTGGCAGATGCGTTGTAGGACAACGGCATCGAGAGTTGCAGCCCCATATCATAGAAACTGCCGCTATTGTCGGCAGAAGAGAACTCACGCGAATCCAATCGCTGCAATCCCGCATCGGCAATGAGGGTCAGTTTCGGAAGATAAGAGCTTTTGATCTGGCCGTACTGCTGAGCACTGCTTTGACTCAGTGAACGGGTATAGCGGATATTCCACCCCTCTTCCAAAAATGTCTCTTTTGGAGTGAGGGTAAAGGTGGGGAGAGAAACGGTGTCTATAGGGGTGTCACTCAATTTTACCGCTTCAAACTTTTGCTGGGCGAGGGTGTAGCGCACTGAAGTGTTGTTTTTGAGCTCGCTGCTTTGATTCATCAATGCATTGTTGAGGAGGGTAATGTCGATGTCTCCCGCCTCGTATTGTTTTCGTTTGAGAAAAATTTCGATTTTGGTATTTTTGAGTTTTAATTCACTCTGCTCCAACATTAGGGCATTCTTCCGATAATTCAAAACGGCATTGATAATCTGATGATTGACTCCTGCGACGTCTCGCTCCAGCGCTATCGTATCGGTTTCTTTTTTGGCGTTTGCATAATTGATCGCATAGGTGATCCCTCCACAGCGAAACAGATCTTGCGCAATACCGGCAGAGAGATTCTGACGCGTGTCACTTGATCCCGTAGATGCCGATTTTTCATAAACAGTCGAGGCTTTGAGGTTGATGGGAGAGAGCCAATCGTAGCGAAGTTTTTGGTAGCCGGAATCAATTTGCTGTTGTTGGTACTCGTAATAGCTTTGTTTTTCGGGAGAGAGAAGCGGCATCTCCTCGCCGTAAACAGAGGTGGCGAATAAAATAGATATCAGAGTACCTAAAGTGCTTTGCGATTTCATAGCTTTATTGTAGTGCAACTTTCCCTTAAATACGTTAATGGTATATAGGATAAAATATATTATAAAATAGATAGGAAACCATTTTGATGTACCGACCTCTCATCCCCGCTATAGTGACCTCAAGTATCCTCATTTCCCTCTCCTACGCAGAAGAAACAATTTCACTTGAAAAAATACAAATAGAAGCTTTTTCCGCCGCCATCGAATCACGAAAAGAAGATTCCATCGCCAAGCGGATCATAAGTGGAAGCGAACTTGGCCAATACGGCGACCTGAATGCTCTGGACATACTCAAACGAACTCCTGGAGTCAGTATCGCAGAGGGGAAAAATAAAAAAGGATCCCCCGGCAAAGGATACACCGTTGTTCTTATTGATGGTGAAGAGACATCGACCGGTTCGAAACGCCGTATCAGTCCTCTGGAGCAACTGTCACCGGATATGATCGAACGGATCGAGGTCATGACCAACGGTTCGGCAGAATACACGGCGGAAGCGATGGGGGGAATTGTCAACATTGTCCTTAAAAAACCTAAATCGCAAGGGTTAACGAGCGCAAAATTCACTGCCGGTGCGTATGGGGATAAACCTCAATCCTCTGTGTTTCTTCAGCGCGAAGGTAAAGTCGATAGACTCTCTTATATGGTCAATATGACAGCATCGAATACACAAACCTCCGATACTTCTTCGACCGACACGTTTGGGGGAACATCGTATCGGGATGAAAGAGATGATGATGGGCGAAACCAATCATTGAATCTCACGACAAAACTGATCTATTCTCCGACGTCAACCGACAAATATTTTTATGACGGGTCGCTCTTTTTGAGCAAGAATAAACGGGAAAGCGACGAAATACGTAGCGGTGATGTTTCGCGTCTATTGCAGGATCATGAAAAATCGACCGGGCTGATGTTCTGGTCTAAAATTGCAGGGGAACATCATCTTTCGGGTACGGAGCTATTGACATGGAAGGTTAAGATTCATCAAAATGACCAACAAAGTGACCGCTTGTCGAGACAGACTCTTCCAACGTCCAAGATCACGACACAATCGGATGATTCACTTTTTAGAGTCCTAGGTGCTGAGAGTAGCTATTCCATTGCCTATGGCAATCATTTTATTAAAACCGGAGCCGAAGTCAAGCAGCTGACACAGCACGATAAGACGACACGGACGCTCAATGGCATTGATACGACAACACCTGAAGATCAGGTGACGTTAGAGGAAAAAAGAGGGTCACTCTATGTTCAAGATGAGGTCAATATGGGAAATCGTATGGTGATCACTCCCGGATTGCGCTATGAGAATGTATCGCGTGATTTCGGGCATACCTCCAAGTTGGATTATTTTGCCCCATCTCTTCATGTGCTTTACAAACTGACGTATGAAGATAACCTTCGTGCCAGTATTGCGAAAACGGTTAAGCTACCAAGGCTGGATGACCTCTCTAGCAGCGTTGACCGTTCTTTGGATCAAAATGATCTGGCGCATCCTGATGTGAGCGGTAATCCTGATCTCAAAGAAGAGAAGGCGCTGAGTTATGAACTGCGGTACGAGCATTTTTTTGTGGATAAAGGAATCGCCAGTATCGGCGGATTCTATCGCAGTATTGATGAGAAGATTGAAAAAATGATAACATTAGAAAGCGGCCGATACGTTGAACGCCCTTACAATATTGGTCAGGGGAATCTATGGGGGATAGAACTGGAGCTTAAAAAGTCATTGGACAGCACGGTAGCGGGGCTGGGACTGTTTGCCAACGCAACGGTTCAAAGGTCATCCTTGACCAATACGGCTACAGGGTTTAAACGGCCGATTAAAGAGACGAATGACTATCTCTATAATATTGGAGTCGATCATACTCTTGCGTCATACAAAGTAACGTACGGAGCCGCTTATCGCTATGTGAGCGGTTACGATGACCCTCTTGATGAAAATGGTATTACCGAAGCCCAAAAAGGGTACGGCACGCTTGATATCTATTTAACCAAACGGCTCAATACGACGTTTAAGCTCACCGCGAATGTGAAGAATATCACGTCCGAAACGATTGAAACGGTATCCAGCGACGATAATACAGGGAAAATGCAGATAGACCAAGCGCATTCTCGACCGACATTCCTGTTGACAGTAGAAGGTAAATGGTAAACAGTGGCATAACTTAAAGCGTAAAAATGGATAATATATACGAATTTATTTATCCATCAAAGGAGTTTATGATGAAAAGCGATGAACCGAATCTCGAAGATCTCGAGGACTACAATACCCTTAAGGGGGAAAAGAAACGGATTGTTTGGACCGTGATACTGATCGGCTTGATTATTGGGGCGCTTTATGTTGCCGCAAAAAGTTATTATGGTGACAGTAACGATTCTATCCCCGTACAAGACGTTATTACTAAAGTACCGCTCAAATGATGGTAAAATTCCTTTTTTTTAAAGGGAATTTATGTTAGCAACGATCATCGGACTTTATACCTTCTATATTGTGACACGCCTCTATGTAAGCGTAATGCAGATTGGTTATATCAACCAAGTCAAACGAAAAGGGGCCGTGTTGCTGGGTGAGCGGGAGTATCTTGATGCGGCAAATTATGCCGTGGCAAAAGAGAAACTTTCGATGGCAGAAGCGATGGTGGAATATGCCCTATTCTTTGTCTGGATGGGGGGGATGCTTGCGTGGTTTGACGAGAGCTTGATGAGCCAAAACCCTTTGCTTCATACGCTTTACGCTGTACTCGGATTGATTTTCATCAACAGTATTGTTATGCTCCCATTCGGATGGATTGCCAAATTCAAAATCGATGCCCAATACGGGTTTAACCGCTCAACCATCGCTCAATTTATCAAAGACACCCTTATCGGAACGCTGTTGACGATTGTCATTGGAGGCTTGATTGTTTGGGGAGTTGCTGCGATTATCAATGCAAGCGAGCTATGGTGGTTGTGGAGCTTTTGCTTTATTTTCGGCGTTGTGGTGGCGCTCAATATGTTTTTCCCCACGATACGGGCCCTCTTTTTTGACAAAGTGACACCGCTGGATAACCCCCAGTTGCAAGAGCAGATTGCCTCGCTGATGGCCAAAACAGGGTTTGTGAGCAGCGGTGTATTTGTGAGTGATGCGAGCAAGCGTGATGCGAGGCTCAACGCCTATTTCGGCGGTTTGGGAAAAGCAAAACGGGTCGTACTGTTTGATACCTTGCTTCAAAAATTGACTCCACAAGAGCTGATCGCCGTCTTGGGACACGAACTGGGCCATTTTGCCCATGGCGATTTGTACAAAAACATCGCGATGGTCGGGGTGATGCTTTTTGGGATGTTTGCGGCGTTTGGGAATCTTCCCCAATCGCTTTATTCGGAGATTGGCGTCCCCGCATCCCCACATATTATGATGATGCTCTTTATTCTCCTTTTGCCGATGGTGAGTTTTTTCATGATGCCTTTGATGGGATTGATCAGCCGTCACAACGAATACGAGGCCGATCGTACGGGGGCGGAACTCGGCGGCGCTGAGCATTTGGTATCGGCATTGACAAAATTGGTGAGCGAAAACAAAAGCTTTCCTCTCTCGCATCCGGTGTACCGTTTTTTCCATACGACCCATCCTCCGGTCATCGAGCGGTTGCGCGTATTAGGCTCGGATGTAGCTGCGGACGTAACGGAAGGGTTTACGGATCCATGTCCAGTACTCTAAAAGAACTGCATAACGAGATCACCGAAAAATTATCGGGGGTCGTCGAATTTCCGCGCCGTGAAGCGGAGCTGCTGTTGATGGCCTATCTCGAGCGGGATCAACTCTATTTTATTACCCATCAAGAGGTTCTGGTTAACGGGCGAGATTCTCGCCTTTTGGAGTGGATTGAGCGTCGTTCTCGCAATGAGCCTCTCGAATACCTGACACATTGCGTCAGTTTTTACAGCAGGGAGTTTTACATTGACGAGGGGGCGCTGATTCCCCGTCCTGAAACAGAGCTCTTGATTGATGAAGTTCTGGCGTCGGTTAATCCTGATGAGGCACTAACGATCGTCGAAGTGGGTACGGGAAGCGGCATCATCTCAATACTCTTGGCCCTACATATGCCCAATGCCCGTTTCATTGCTGTGGATATCTCTCCTAGAGCGCTGAGCGTGGCTCGCCGTAACATTGAGGCGTTTGGTGTTAGTGATCGGATTGAACTGCGTGAGGGGGATCTGCTTGGCTGTGTGAATGAAAAAATAGATCTGCTCGTCTCCAACCCCCCTTACATCGCTCAGGACGCCTCTTTGGAGGAGAATCTCTCGTATGAGCCACAAAATGCACTCTTTGGCGGTACGATCGGCGATGAGATTATTTGTCGGTTAATAGACGAAGTCTATCGCCGAAAAATTCCCCTATTCGCCTGTGAAATGGGATACGATCAGCGTCTCAAAGTACAAGAGTATCTTAAATCTTTTGCGGTACAATCTCTGAAATTCTACCTCGATTTGGCCTCCTTTGATCGAGGATTTATAGTAAAGGCAAACCATGAATAAAAAAGCCATCATTGATATTTTCTATTTGCTCGCCATGGGCATGACGATTGGTGCAGTTCTGATTTTAGGAGCATTTGTAGCGGCAGTGGTTTTTCACTCCGAGATGTTTTTGAGCATACCTATCCTCTCTCGTTATGAAGAGGGAAAACTCATGGGGGAAATCTTCCGCCGTTTTAGCTACTGGGCGTATAGTATGGCGGCAATCATTGCTGTGTATGAAATTTCCCGCTACAAAGTGATGCAAATCGATAAGATTTCAATACTGAGTGCATTGGGTGCGATCGGTACCTTGCTCCTGTTTAGTGCCGTCTATACCCCTAAAATGTTGGAGTTCCAGCAGCAAGGGGAAATGGTGATGATGAATAACGCATTTGAATCGCTGCACAAAGCGAGCGAAATTGATTTTAAAATTTTGTTAGTGATGTTGACAATCCTCTTCGGCCGCCGCGCCTATCTGATGGTGGTTAAGCGATGATTATTTTTGAAAATGTCACCAAAAGCTTCGGAAAACGAGAAATTCTGCGCGGCGTCAATTTAGAGATCGAGCAGGGAAAAACAACGGTTATTTTTGGCGTATCGGGCGGCGGTAAATCGACGATCATCAAACACATGGTGGGATTGCTACAGCCCGATAGCGGAACGATAAGCTATAAAGGGACGCGGATGGATCATGCTGATGAGACGACGTTGCGAGAAATCCGTAAAAAAATAGGATTTCTCTTCCAAAGCGGTGCGTTGTTTGACAGTATGAACATCCGGGATAACGTCGCATTTCCAATGATCGAGCATCAGAATCTCACCAAGGGTGAACTGGATTTTAAAATCGATGAGAAGCTTACGATGGTAGGGCTTGATCCTTCTGTCGTCAAATCTCTTTTCCCCGAGGAACTCAGCGGTGGGATGCGCAAACGCGTAGGTTTGGCACGTACCCTAGCCCTTGAGCCCGAAGTTATTTTGTACGATGAGCCAACCTCGGGCCTTGATCCCGTAACGAGCGACTTTATCACCAAGATGATCTGCCGTCTGCGCGATGAGATCGGTATGACCTCGGTGCTTATCAGTCACGACATTTCGGAAAGTTTCAAAGCAGGGGATAATTACGCGATGCTGTTTGACGGGGTTATCGTCGAAGCAGGGGACAAAGAGACTTTTCAAAACTCAACCAACGAAGTCGTTCAGCAGTTTATTCATGCGCGCTCCGAAGGTCCGATCGCGTTTCATTAGATGCTAACGCTAAATCCAACGCGTTGGATTTAGCTACGTTAACACTGTGTTTTGTTCAGCACAAAGCTCACGTGCAGCAAGCCGCACTTGAAATGCTAATCCCTATCTTCCTCCAAACTTCTTGGTCCACCACTCTTGCGGGGTGATGGTTTTATCTTTTAAAAAATTTTCATCAAAATTGTATTCGTATTTCGCGCAGTATTCGAGGATGGTGGCATACGCTTCGTTGATTTGTGTGCTCATAACATGAGCCGTTTGGGGGTCATCGGGGTGTTTGTCGGGATGCCATTTTTGCATCATCATTTTATATCGGGATTTGATTTCAGAAAGGGTGACTTTATCGCTCAGGCCAAGGAGCGTTTTGGCCTTGATAAGCGTATCAAAAGAGAGCATGGAAAAGGGAAGTTAGTCTTTTTGCTGACGCATAAACGTCGGTACATCCAAGAAGTCTTCGCTGTAATCACCGTTAGAGACCATAGCCGCACGAACGACAACACGAGGCTTAGCCGAAGCTGCTTCTTTGTTTTCAAATTCGCAGTTATTGATTCCCATAGAGGCTTTTTTCTCAAAACCGGTAGCAACCAATGTTATACGAATGAAATCAAGGGCAAGATTTTCATCGGTTGTTGTACCGAAAATAACTTCAGCACTTTCATCCACACTTTTTTGAACGACTTCCATAGCGGCGCTGAGTTCCATAAAAGGAAATTCAGGGTGCATGTTGAAATGGACCAACACCCCAAGGGCGCCGTTGATAGACATATTGTCAAGCAATGGAGATTCGATCGCATTTTTGATCGCTTCATACGCCGCGTTATCCCCTTTGTATTCGCCGACGCCCATAAGGGCAAGTCCTCGATGACTCATAACGGTTCGTAAGTCAGCGAAGTCGAGGTTAATGTCATTTTCACCGCTGGCTAAGATGACACCCGATGTACCGCTAACAGCACGAGCAAGTACACTGTCGACGATTTTGAAGCTGTCTTTGATTCCAAGCTTCGGATCAATGATTGAGAGCAACTTATCGTTAGGGATCACGACGATCGAATCCGATTCATTTTTAAGTTCTTCAAGCCCCTCTTCAGCAAGTTTGAGACGTTTACGCCCCTCAAAAGAGAACGGTTTAGTGACAACAGCAATGGTCAACGCACCGATTTCTTTAGCGATTTTTGCGATAATAGGGGCAGCACCCGTTCCTGTTCCTCCACCCAAACCGGCAGCAACAAAAACGATATCAGCACCATCAAGTGCACGACGAAGGTCTTCGTAACTCTCTATTGCCGATTCTTTTCCTACTTCAGGTTTCATCCCGGCACCCAACCCTTTGGTGAGCTTGGCACCCAATTGAATCTTGATAGCGGCTGATCCTTGCTCCAACACTTGTGCATCGGTGTTTGCAATGATAAGTTCAATTCCCGGAATTTGCTCTTTAAGCATATAGCCGATCATGTTCCCGCCGCCGCCGCCGACACCGACTGCTACAATCCGTGCCCCCGTTAACGTAGATGATTCGTTGATTGAAAATGGTTCCATACTTGCTCCTTGATATGTTTAAAATAATTGAGTTGCCCAGTTCCAAAACTTGGAAATCGGGTTAGGTTCTTCGTCTTTACTGTGTGAGTTTGATCCAATATTGACCATCTTGGAAGGTTCACTTCTCTGGGTAGGCTCACTTTTTGGAACGCTGTTTTTCTGTGTTGCGGTAGATGATGGTTTTGGAAACGGTGTTGGCTCAAGATCTACCATCTCCTCTTCCATAACAGGTGCCTCATAATGGATCGCTTCTTCACTAGCATGACGCATCCGTTTGTTGACATCAATTTCATACGGGGTGTATCCGCCGGCAGAGTATTTGATGAGTCCAACGGCGCCTGAATACGAAGGATCACGAAGGGTATCAAACAATCCACCCATGTCGGATGGCTTAGCAAGACGTACCGGCATGTTATCGAGAATTGCTACGGCGAGTTCACGAAGACCTTCGATTTTGGTAAATCCACCGGTGAGGACAATCCCTGCTCCCATGTGATCTTTGAGGCCGCTTTTCTCTATCGACTGAGCGATGATCATAAGAGTCTCTTCTACGCGTGCGTAGATAACGTTATGGACCACTTCAAGGGAGACTTCATGGGTAGAGGTTTCATCCCCAATTACCGGAAGCTCAATTAAGTCATTGCTTGGAGCATAGAGGGAACCATAGTTCATTTTTACATTGTCAGCGGTTTGCAACGGCGTGTGCAATGCCATGGACAAATCGTTGGTGATGTGGTTGGAACCTACGCCGAGGAAATCGTTGTAACGGATCGCATGTCCTGAATGGATAACGATGTTACTCGTATTTCCCCCCATATCGACGACGGCTGCCCCCAGCTCTTTCTCATCCAAATTCAAAACAGCGATTGCCGATGCATAGCCGCTTAGAACAACGCTCTCCACATCAACGCCGGCCGCTTTAACCGCTTTGCGCAGATTGTTGAGATTGGATTTTTGTGTAGTAATGATATGGGTTTCTACTTCCAAGCGCGAAGCATTCATCCCAAGAGGATCTTCGATAAAGTCCTGATCGTCTACTTTGAAATTATAAGGCAGAGCGTGAAGAACTTCAAATTCGTTAGGGATATTGGCGTTGTAAAGAGAGGTGTGCATGACGCGATTGATCTCTTTGAGCGTTATCTCTTTATTGGGGACATTGACGATTCCGCTTGAGTTGATGCTCTTGGTGTATGCGCCGGAAATCGTAACAATGGCCGTTTTGATATCGGTACCTGCAACACGTCTCGCATCATTCAATGCACTTTTAATCGACTTAGAGGCAAGTTCTATATTGGTGATACTTCCTTTACGAAGACCTTGTGCTTTGGAAATACCTGCTCCAATGATCTGAGCACTGTTGTCTTCATCTATTTCCGCGATTATGGCACAGACTTTTGTCGAACCGATATCGATGGCTAAAACCGTTCGTTTCAAAATCAGATCCCCTCTGCGTAAATTTTTATTGGATATTTACTCTCAAGCATTTTCATCAGCTTTTGATTCAGTAAATTTCCTTTTAGCTTCATGGCGGTGTTCTCTTCAGCTACCATGGTATCTTCTAGCAACTTTTGTTCCAAAACGTTATAGAGAATGACATTTCCGCTTTTCAATGTTAAGAAGCCTTGTTTTTGTTTGGTTGCAAACAATTTATTGACAAATTCACTCGATTCCGAAGCCGATAATCCGCCAAGCTTGGCACTTTGGGTGTGAATAATGAAATCGCTCACGGTGCCTGTAAATGTTTTATAACTGTTTTGGGCTAACTCTTGAAGTTTGCTTTTTTTCATTTCATTGATGTAACCTGCGTTAGCTTCTGCTTTCGCCTCTGCGTACGTTTTATTGGTTGCAGGGTGGAATGTGTCCATTTTAACGATCACATAGTCATTCCCGAGCTTACGAGGTTTTAAAAACTTTTTTTCTTCTGAAAGGGCCGTGATCTCTTTAAAGAGTTCAGAAGGGAAAGGGGACGTTGAAGCGGTAATGCTCAGTTTTTCAATCGGTTGTGTTGAAGGTAGTTTTCCCTTTTTGAAATCAATATAGAGCCGCAGAGCTTCTTTTTCCATTACATCATCGGGCGTGGGGGTTGTAGAAGATTTACGGATCAGTGAGAGCTCATAAACAGCCTCTTTTTTGAATTCATTGTGGTGTTTTTCCCAATACGCTTTGATCCCCGCTTCGTCGTGAGAAATAGTAACCATATCGGGTGTCAATAATTTATACTCAATTTTATCAGCAACGCCCATAGCAGATGCGATAGCATCGCTTTCCAGTGTTCTGGCAACGGGGGCAAAAAGGTAAAGTGTTTTTTGTATCAGAAGCTCTTTGCGCATCGCTGCTTCATATTCTTTGATTGTGAGATTGTTTTTTCTCAAAACGTTTGCGTACATTTCTTTATCAAACGAGCCGCTCTTGGCAAAGGCTTCTTGTGATTTGATAAGATTGAAAAGTTCTTCATCGCTTACGGTTAGTTTATAACTTTCTGCAAGATTTAGGATCAAGGCCTGATCCGTCAGCATTTTGAGTGCTTGGCGTTGCAATCCAAACTGTTGAGCTTGCTTTTCGTCCAATTTCCCTTGAAAAAGTTCATTGTATTGATTAAAGAGGCTTGAGTAGGTTTTTTGGAGTTCATCTGCCGTAATGGAAACATCGCCGACTGAAGCAACGGCACTTGCTTTGTCTCCGTAGCTGTATTGACCCCATCCCACAAATCCGGCTCCAATAAAGGCGATTGTCGAAACCCAAATCGTCACGACAAGGTATTTTCGATGGTGTTGCATCCAAGTAATCATGATTATGTGGGCCTTTAATTAATTTATGGTGTAAAATTTGTATATTTTATTGCTTTTACCATTAAACTTCGATGAATATTCAGGTGACAAACGCATGTTAGTGAATTAAAGCCAAAATTTCTACCTATAAGGAAAAATATGACCAATAAATCTATTTCAAATCGAGATATGAATGTCCTGTGGCATCCCTGTACGCAGATGAAAGATCATGAAACGTTTCCCATTATTCCAATTTCGAGGGGAAATGGGATTTATTTGGAAGATTTTGAAGGGAACCGATACATCGATGGGATTAGCAGTTGGTGGGTCAATCTATTTGGGCATGCCAATTCGTATATTAACGGTAAAGTCAAAGAGCAGCTCGATACGCTGGAACATGTGATTTTGGCTGGCTTTACTCACGAGGGGATTGTGGTTCTCTCTGAACGGTTGGTAAAATTGGCTCCGGAGGGGTTGACGCGTTGTTTTTACGCCGACAATGGTTCGAGTGCCGTTGAAGTGGCGCTGAAAATGAGTTATCACGCTCATCGAAACCGCGGGGATAACAGAGCGTTATTTGTCTCATTGACAAACAGTTATCACGGTGAAACCCTCGGAGCCCTTTCAGTTGGGGATGTTGCGCTGTATAAAGAGACGTATGAGCCGTTATTGATCCGTTCAATCCAAACGCCATCTCCTTGTGATCAAACGGTAGAAGCGGCGAACGAAGCCATTGCCCAGTTTGAACGGTTGTTGAGAGAGAGAAGTTCTGAGATAGCGGCTCTCATTGTGGAACCGTTGGTGCAGGGTGCAGGGGGGATGGTGATGTATCATCCCCATTTTTTAACCCAAGCCAAGTGGCTGTGCAGTGAGTACGGGATACATTTCATTGCCGATGAAATTATGGTCGGATTTGGAAGAACAGGAACGATGTTTGCGTGCGAGCAAGCAGAGATAACCCCCGATTTTCTAATCCTCTCGAAAGGGTTGACCGGCGGCTATCTTCCTTTGTCGGTTGTGATGACAACCGAGTCGATTTATGGGGAGTTTTATTGCGACTACAATCCGTATCGCTCCTTTTTGCACTCTCACAGTTATACGGGGAATGCTTTGGCGTGCGCGGCGGCTAACGCAACGCTGGATCTGTTTGAAAAGAACAGGGTGATTGAGGCCAATCGTGAGCTGTCGATGGCGATAAGCGATGGGCTGAAACGATTTGTTGGGCGGAAGGAAGTGAAAGAGACCCGTCAATGCGGAATGATAGGGGTAATTGAACTGGAAGGATTCGATCCGAAGGAGCGGATCGGCGTGACAATACATCGCCTTTGTTTGGGGAAGGGGATCTTGATACGACCGTTGGGTAACATCATCTATGTGATGCCTCCGTATGTGATAACGACAGGGGAACTGGGGCTCATATTCGATGCAATTGAGAGCGCTTTAAACGAGTTGACGTTATAATAATTACAATAGAAATTTAAAGGTGTAAACGTGCAAAAATCCCCTCACATTCCTGTTTTGTATCGCGAAGTGGTAGAGGCC
>JAUXSZ010000009.1 GCA_030679635.1 Sulfuricurvum sp.
ACAGTGCCGGAGCCTTTTTAGTCAGCACTGAAGAACAAGTAAGCGCTAGACGGGATTTTGGATTGTTTCGTCTTTTTATGGAAAAAGCTGAAGCTATAGTCCTAGCGTCCGCTATCAAAGAAGAATTAAAAGACAAAACGATTAAGATATTTATAGATGAGGTAAAAGAGCTGTAAATGCGTATTTTGATTGTTGATGATGAACTGGAATTGTTGGAACTGTTACGCCTCTCTCTGCATGGGAATGGGTGGTTTATCGATACCGCTTCGGATGTTCACGAGGCCAAAAGCTATCTGGACGCTTTTCATTATCAAGGGATTATTTTAGATCGAACGCTCAACGGGATCGATCAATCCCTTAACCTTATCACCTACGCAAAACAAAAAAATCCACAGCAGCCTATTTTGCTCCTCAGCGCACTCTCCAGTGTGGATGACAAAGTACAGGGGCTCGAAATGGGGGCTGATGATTACCTCGAAAAACCGTTTGATATCAAAGAACTGCGTGCCCGTATTACCGCCCTCAGCCGTCGTTTTTCACCCAACTCTCTAACCGTAGAGATGTTTGAAATCGATCCGCAAGCTCAAAGTATCCGAAAAGAAGGGGTTGAAATAACCCTCAGTAAAAACGAGCATGCACTTTTCTTCTATCTTTTGTCTCGCGGCACGGTTGCCTCTCGTGACGAGATTATGGACGCACTCTACGATAACCCCCAAAACGTCACCCAAAACGCTGTGGATGAGCTCGTAGCGAGATTGCGCAAAAAACTTTCCCGTACCCTCATCAAAACCATCAAAACCCGAGGTTACGTCATTGAAATTTAGCCCGAAAAGCTCATTAAAGGTCAAAATCGCCTCTCTTTTTTCACTTTTGATAGCCATTGCCTTTAGTCTCAACTGGATGGTGGCAACCCAAACCATCCGGGGAGAAAAAATCGACGACTTGGAAAAAACGTTGCAGCACATTCTCTATGAAAGCAGCGACGAATACATCAGCCATCCGTTAACCTTACAAAGCCATTTGGATTTTTTATACGCTGTCCCTCACAATCAAATGATCCTTGATAATTCCGAAGCAAGTCATTTGCGTTTTTTGGTTTCCCTCGCCCCCTATCAGGGACAAAAAAATGAGACGACCGCCTACATCAAACTTCAAAACGCTCTCTATCTCAACGCAATAAGTGACCATTCCAAACTTCAACTCTCCGTGAACAAATACTCTCAAAAGCTCCTCATACGGTATCTTTTTTCACTGTTAGCCGTCCTTCTCATCAGCCTTTATTTGCTCGATTATTACATGAAACCCTTAGCTGTTCTCGCCCAAAAAACACGAAATTGGAACAGTGGTGACGAACTTACGTTAGAAGATTCCGGACGTGAGATCGAAGAGGTTTGCGCAGCGTTCAACAGCCTCATTCGCCGTCTTGAAGGGTTTCGCACCAAAGAAACCGAACTGTTTAAAGAAGCCGCACATGAACTCAAAACCCCCCTTGCCCTAATGCGTTCACGTCTCGATGTCTATGAAAGCACCGATACCTGTGACAAAAGAAAATTTACCACCGATTTGGGACACGATATCCAACGACTGACAAATGAACTCAAAAATGTCCTCTTTTTAGAAAGCTCCGATTTTGAAGACCCTGTATCGATAAATATGCATACAGCCCTGAAAAACATTCTTCATAAAGTGGAGATTCTTGCGCAACGAAAAAAACTGACGCTTCACCTATCTACCAAAAACTTTACCGCTATACTCCCGGAGAAATTACTCCATAAAGTACTCATCGCTTTGATAGAAAACGCGATGACCTATGCGCCCCAGGGGAGCCAAATCGACATAGAAATCGATCACCTCAAACGGACGATTCTGATTGCCAATGATGCAGGAGAAGAAAAATATCTTTTTAGTTCCAAGATAGGGCACAAGATCCTGTTGAGACTCAGCGAAGAGCTTAAATTTACCTATAAAATAACCGAAGACGCATCACGATACGCCATTACGCTTATATTTTCGTAAGCACTTGTTATAATAACGGTATTAATCTCTCTATAAATAGGAATATGATGGACTTTTTATGGCGCTCAAACAGTCACTTTAACCTTGCCAATCTTTTTACGATGGTCAATATCACCGCAGGATTACTGGCCACCTACTGTATCACGCAAAATCATTTCACTTATGCCATCCTCCTCGCATGGATTGGCGGTGCGTTTGATATTTTTGATGGAAAAATCGCCCGCAAATACGGACTCTCCAATGAATTCGGCGTACAGCTTGATTCCTTCGCTGATTTTCTCTCGTTTGTATTGGTGCCGACGTTTTTGATTTTTCAGGCGATTTATTCGACGTTAGAAGGAGCTGCGTTAATCGCCGTAGCGATTGGCTCTATCTATTATGTCATCAGCGGGCTTCGACGACTCATCCAGTTCAATATTAACGCGGACGTAGGCGAAGTAGCCAAATATTTTACCGGAGTACCTACCCCGCTGGGAGCTATTTTACTCTGGCTAACCTATCTTGCGGCACCATGGATTACGTGGATGGGGGTTTTGGCTTTGATGATTTTTATCGGCGCTTCCCTCAATTCGAAAGTAAAAATTCCTCACCCCTGATTGGGGAATTCTCGTTATTCTCGTTTGTACTTTCCAAGTGGGAATATATACTCCAAGCAAGTTGAATCTGATATTCAATGCTATGTTCCATGTGATAGGTTACTTTTACTTTTCTTTCCCAAACAATTTATCAAAAATATTTCGTGCTTTCTCTAAGCCATCATCACTCAATGAAACCGATTTAGCTTTGGATTTCGGATTATCAATATACCCTTTTTCATGCAGTCTATCCATCACATCCCAATCAATATTTTTCCAAACATAATAATCTTGATGTAATGTGAGCAAAAGTACCGCCAATACTGTCTCATCAATTTTATCGTCATCGTATTCCATAGTTTAACTCTTAGCTATACGCATTTTGACGATGCCGAAGATCGATTACAACGACAATAACCTTCCCGTCATCAATAAGATAAAAAAGACGATAATCACCGATACGGTATCGGTAATACCCCTCAAATTCACCTTTTAGTTTTTTGATATTCGTTCCATAATAGGGATTTTGACGGAGTTGAGGATAGACTATATTCGTAATTTTGGTATAAAGTTTTTTTTCAATACCTAGTTTTATTTTTTCAAAAGTTTTACCCTCGGAAATCAAATACTCAGACAATCGTATAGTCTCCGTTTTTCGCCTCTTCAAACCCACGTCTCAGATTTTGAACCAATTCTTTATCCGCCATTATCTCAGCCATTTCCGTATTATCTACATATTGAGACGATGAGAGATATTGCAATGTCGCAAACTCTATAAAGTTTGAAATATTTCTTCGCTCACCCGAAGCCGCAAGCGAAATCATTTGATAAACCGAGTCATCAACTCGCATAGTGACTGTTTTCATGACGTCTCCTTTTTATTCAAAATATTACTATTATATTCAATTTTATTCACAATTGTCAATTCGAAAGTAAAAATTCCTCATCCGTAACATTTTCTATCATCGATTCCGGAAGCGTTTTCTTAGGCTTTAGCCCCAGCTTTCGCATCACCTCAGCACGCCGGATCAAGTTCCCCCGTCCTGTAGAGAGTTTGTTCATCGCCCCCTCATAACTCTTCTGCGTCCGAGCGATTGAATC
>JAUXSZ010000100.1 GCA_030679635.1 Sulfuricurvum sp.
ATCGCATCCGCTCCGAGTTTTTGAGCTTTTTGTGCTTCCTCATGGGTATGAGTGCTGATGATGACATAAAGCCCCAATCCTTTAGCATATTTAATAGCATCAAACTGGGTCGAAGTAAGATGCACCCCGTCCGCACCTAACGCATGGGCAAGATTGTAATCCCCGTGTACTAAAATCTTGGGAATCGAATGCATACGGCATACGTCGATAAAAATGCGCGCAAGTTCAGGATAGGAGGGTGTTTCTTTGTCACGAAAAAGGGAAAAATCAGGCGTACGGCGATTCAGTACACTCCCTAGCCGATCACGAAACGTTTCCGCATCGTGACCGTAAAAGAGAGCATCAGTGATGAGATACGATTTCACTCTTCGATTCGGGGTGAATGGGTGCGGAGGGTATCTCGAATCTCTTCAAGAATGGCGGTTTGCTTTATCGATTCGTCATGACGATCACGAGATAAGGAAAGATTTTCCAAAATCACAACCACAAACATCGCTAAAAAAAGAAAAAGAAAAGTGAAAAGCAATGCGGTGATAAAACCTAAGAAAACAAAAGATTGGAAAGTTACCCAAGCTCCGATAATGGCAAATGCCCAAGAAGCACCGCCGAGGAAGCTCAAAAGTGCGTCATGCGTACTTCGCTTCATAAGGACTTAGTGGTCGTCGTGAAGAAGTACTGCACCGCCGAGATATACATAGGTGAGCATCATGAAAATAAACGCTTGTAAAAATGCCATGAAAGTCAAAAGGGCAAACGGGACGATAGGTAAAACCCATGGAGCCAACATCAACAATACCATCAAGAACATATCATCCCCTTTGACATTACCGAATAATCGGAAACTCAAAGAGATAACCCGTGAGATATGAGAGACGATTTCGATCGGGAACATCAACCATGCCAACCACCATACGGGACCCATAAAGTGTTTGAAATAAGCGATCAAACCATTGCGGCGGATCCCCTCAAAGTTATAATAGGTGAAAACAACCAAAGCAAGAGCAAGGGTGAAATCCAAAAAGGCACTCGGTGCTTCAAAACCAGGAAGAATACCGATAACGTTTGCAACGCCCACGAATAAACCGATGGTAGCAACGAGAGGAAGGTAACGACGCGCTTCCGTTTTGCCCATAACGTCTGAACCCATTGCCAAAACGCCGTTAAGATAGGCTTCCATAACGTTCTGTGCGCCCGTCGGGACCAAACGAAGATTAGCCGTCGCCATACGCGCGATGATAATCACGATTGCTGTTGCAAGCAACATGTGAGTTAGGAAGATGAAGGTATGATCTTGGCTATAAAGACCAAAAAAAGTAAACAATTCGCCCATGTGATAGCGTTCCTTTGCGAATAATATTGGCGTGATTATAGTCGATTAGAGATTAAATTCCTATAAACTCAAATGAATTAACTCTTTTTTACCCTTTTTTAACT
>JAUXSZ010000048.1 GCA_030679635.1 Sulfuricurvum sp.
ATCGGTCGTACGGGACGTGCGGGTAAAAAAGGGGTTGCGATAACTTTGGTAACACCAATCGAATTTAAAGAGCTTCAGCGTATTAAATCAAAAGTTGGCACAACTATGGAGCATGCGTATATTCCTAGCAAGATTGATGTAAAAGAAGCACAAGTGAACCGTTTGCTGAAGGAAATCGAAAAGCAACCTGTTTATGATGAAGCACATAAGATCTTGGATGCACTCAAAGAAGAATTCGATCAAGAGCAGATTGCTTATAAATTGATCTCTCTTTTGATGGAACGTAATACCGTTGCTGGACCAAATCAGATCGGTATTTCTGCTGAGAGAATGGAAAAAATCCTTCACAATCTTGCAAACAGTCATGATCGCGGCGGCAATCGCAGTGGCGGATTTAATCGTAACCGTAGTGGTGGCGGCGGTGGATATCGTGGTAACAACGATCGTAATGCTGGTGGCGGTGATCGTGGCGGCAGCGGCGGTGGTGGGTACCGTGGTAACAATGACCGTAACGCGGGTAGCGGCGACCGTAGCGGTGCAGACCGTGGTGCAGGCGACCGTTCCCGAAGCTTCAGCGGCCAAAACCGTTCAGCTACTAGCAAGCCTAGAAGCTAAGGCTACTCGTCATTCCCGTGAAGACGGGAATCCAGCTTTCTCTTCAGTTCAAGTAAAAAAGGCTCCAAGGGAGCCACTTTTGCATCCCCTTCTCTTTGTTTTACTCCCCACATCGGCTCTGGAAAATAACTATCATTGTCAAATCGTGCCATTATATGCCAGTGAACCAGCGGCAGCATATTTCCAAAAGAGGCTATGTTGATTTTTTTGGGTTTGAAATACGCAATCATTTCTTTCTCAATCAGATCAAGACAATCAAAAATCATTGTACGCTCATTACGCGAACATTCAGAAAACTCTTTGTGGTGCTCGTGTGTAAAAATTTTTAACCAGGGAATTTCACTCTCGTGAATTTCAATGAAGATGAGTGGATTGGAATAAAACATATCAGACCTTTTAAAAGATCCGATATTGTAGCGAGAGTTCTTTAGTGGTGAGCAATACCCGCGAATGGGACAAGAGCACTTCCCCACGTCAAACCACCCCCGAATGCATCAAGAAGCATTAAATCTCCCTCTTGCAAGCGACCTGATTCATAGATGTCATTAATGGCCATTGGGATCGATGCACCAGAGGTATTACCGTATTTTTCAACCGTCAATACGACCTGCTCATCTTGAAGCGCTAGTGCATCCCCTACCGCTTTTATGATGCGATAATTGGCTTGATGGGGGACAAAATGTTTAATCTCTGAGGATTGAATATTATTCTCTTTTAAAATAGAAACAACATCGTTGGTCAACGTTCTGACAGCGACTTTAAACGTTTCATTTCCTTTCATTTTCATGAAACAGCTTGCTTTTTCGCGATCAAGTTCATCATGCGCTGAACCGCTTCCTCCGTTTGGAGTCATGAGGAGATCTGCAAAACTCCCATCGGATCCTGTATGGATGTCAATAATCGCTTGTTTTTTATCCTCGGTCGCACTAATAACTGCGGCCCCAGCACCATCGCCAAACAGGATACATGTACCGCGATCAGTATAGTCGGTAATTGCGCTGAGTTTTTCTGCCCCGATGATGAGAACATTTTTTTTCATCCCAGATTCAATGAACGCTTTTGCAATGCTAAGGGCATAAACAAAGCCTGTACAGGCAGCCGAGACATCAAAAGCAGTTACCTTTTCAAGACCAAGCTTAGTCGCAATGATGGTTGCGGTGGAGGGCATGCAAAAATAATCAGGCGAAATGGTAGCGCAGATGAGCATGTCAATTTGAGATTTCTTCAGGCCAGAGCGTTGGATAGCGATTTCTGCCGCCTTCATTCCCATATCGCTAGTTGTTTCGTCTTTGGCTGCAATGCGACGCTCTTTGATGCCGGTTCGTTTCGTAATCCACTCATCCGTGGTATCAACCATGACTTCTAGATCGGCATTGGTGAGAATTTTGGTAGGAATATAAGCTCCAATGGAGCGAAACGCAGCGTACATTATTGGCCTTTTGCGGTTGTGAATATTACTTGTTTAGCTCTTCAAGACGTTGTTCAATGTGTTCATTGACGCCAGTATTGACGTATCTAATCGCTTGAAAAATGGCATTTTTTATGGCTTTTGGATTGCTTTTACCATGTCCGACGATGGCGCATCCTTTAATCCCAACCAACGGAGCACCACCGATTTCAGCGTAGTCAATCTCTTTTTTTAAACGAGCAAAAACTTTACGCATCAACAGAGCCCCGGTAATCGCAAAAGGAGATTTACGGATAAACTGCTTTATAAAATAGCTGATAGTCGTCGCAACGCCTTCGGATGCCTTGAGAACCAAATTACCAATAAATCCATCACATACTATGACATCGCATGTGGAATCAAAGATGTTGTTCCCTTCAACGTTCCCCATAAAACCTTCAGTCCCTTGAAGCAAGGCAAAGGTTTCTTTGGTAACTTCATTACCCTTCGAATCTTCTTCCCCATTTGCCAGTAAACCGACGCGCGGATGCTCAATTTTCAACATATCTTTTGCATAACAATGCCCCATAATTGCAAACTGCAACAGGTGCTCCGGTTTGCAATCGACATTCGCACCTGCATCTAATAAGACACTGCGTTGACCATTTTTGGTCGGCATTAACGTGACCAATGCAGGACGCAAGACATTCTTCAAACGACCGAGTCGTAAGGTTGCTAAACTCATCGTAGCACCACTATGCCCGGCGCTGACTACTCCATCCGCTTCCCCAAGACGTACCAATTCCATTGCTTTATAAATAGAACTTTCTTTACGTTTCAGTGCATCGGTAGCGGCATCGCCCATGTCGATAACATCGTCTGCATCCACAATTGAAATTTTACCTTTATAGCCCTTGGGTAACAAAGCTAAAATCTCATCTTTTTTACCAACGAGAATTGCTTCGAACTCTTTTGCCTTTAAAGCTTCTAGTGTCCCTTTTACAATCGGTTCGGGACCGAAGTCCCCTCCCATTGCGTCAATAGCAATCTTGATCATCGATTATTTATACTCACCAGTAGTCGGGTTGACAAAGTGAGACAATTTATACGTGCCGTCTTTGTCTTTTACAGGACGAGCAAGTGAAATTTTATAGTGAGTTCTGCGTTTTGCTGCGCGAGTGTGACTCACTCTTCTTTTAGGTACTGCCATCGTTATAGTCCTTTCTGTTTAAATTTAGATCATGAACGTTAGAACTCTTGTTCTAGCGTTTTTCCCTCACAATTTGAGCAACAAAAATAGTCACTCTTGATCAACTCGAGTTCCGAGTTGAAAAGTTCATCCAGATCAATCACTGAATTTTCAATTTCTACAATTTCAAGTTCATTATCATTTTCATGGACGATACCGTCTGAAAGGTAAAACGAAACCTCTTCGTTGAGAGCTCTCTCAACGACTTCAGCGCAGATATCGCAAGAAATAGAAATACTTCCTGCAATTGTACCGTTTAATTGGGCAATGTTATGCTTTTTATGAACAATTGTTCCTGAAAATACTACTTTGCTTTGCTTGGCTTCAAATGCCATAGGCACAGAATCCAAGTGCTTAAACGGAATAATGTTCATTTAAGAGATCTCGCGACCTGAAAAGAAAAACGCGATTTCATTTTTAGCGTTTTCAACAGAATCACTTCCGTGAACAGCATTTGCATCGATATTTTCAGCGAAATCAGCACGGATAGTTCCCGCTTCTGCTTCTTTAGGGTTAGTTGCACCCATTAAATCACGGTTTCTAAGAACAGCGTTTTCGCCCTCTAAAACACTAATGACAACAGGTCCGCTTACCATGAAATCAACGAGATCGTTGAAGAAAGGGCGAGCTGCATGTACTGCGTAGAATGCTTCAGCGTCTTGACGGCTAAGCTGAACTTTTTTGGTCGCTGCAATTTTAAGACCATCAGTCTCAAAACGATCCAAAATTTTTCCAATGACACCTTTTGCTACGGCGTCTGGCTTGATGATTGATAATGTCTGTTCCATCAATGCTCCTGTTTGAGTGTAAAAAATAGAACGGAATTATAGCGAAATAATAATTTGAAAAATATTAAGGATAAAAAAAGTGGAAGTAACAAGATATTCTGAAGGGATTTCCCCCTCCAGAATGAGGTTTTAATCGATAATGTTGACTTTATTCGAGCGCATTTCAGCAGTGATGTCATCACGGTGTGATGGACTTTCACCAATTTCATCCCAGGTAATACAACCCTCTGTCGGACAGGCAGTTGCACACGCTGGCGCATCGTGGAAACCTACACACTCAACACATTTATCACTATATACATAGTAAATCTCTTCACCGGTTGGGTTATCATCCTCGTCTACGATTGCTTCTACTGGACACTCGTCAATACAGGCACCACAGTTAATACAGGTATCGTTAATATACACAGACATAAGGTTCTCCTCTGAATAATTTTAATAGTGGACACTATAACAGAAGAATTTTAAAGAGAGCTAAAAAGAGGAGCAGTTGATTGGATTTATAAGGTAACTGTTACACAGAGACTATTTTTGTGTGGTAAACTCCCCAAGAATGGGGATTTTTTAT
The DNA here is from genome assembly GCA_030679635.1 of Sulfuricurvum sp. Lineage (GTDB taxonomy): Bacteria > Campylobacterota > Campylobacteria > Campylobacterales > Sulfurimonadaceae > Sulfuricurvum. Next base: position 4,608 of record JAUXSZ010000048.1, read on the forward strand.
TAGATTTAGAGTCCCAGATAGGCGCGTATTTCGTCCACTCTGTCTGTTTTTTCCCATGTAAACTCTTCCAGTTCACGGCCAAAATGGCCATACGCTGCTGTCTTTCGATAAATCGGTCGTAAGAGGTCCAGGGATTCGATGATCCCCCGCGGGGTGAGATCAAAGAGCTCTTTGACACAGTTCTCGATTTTTTCTTCCTCCACTACAGCGGTTCCGTGGGTATTAACCATAATGGAAATCGGATGCACAACGCCGATCGCATACGATACCTGGATCGTAGCACGGTCACATGCCCCAGCTGCAACCAGATTTTTGGCGACATGGCGAGCGGCATAGGCTGCGGAACGATCAACTTTAGTCGGATCTTTTCCGCTAAACGCTCCGCCACCGTGAGGACAGGCACCGCCGTAGGTGTCAACGATGATTTTACGTCCCGTTAGCCCCGCATCCCCTTGAGGACCGCCGATAACGAACTTACCTGTAGGGTTGATGTGATAGATGATATTCGGGCTCATCAAATCAGCGGGGATAACGTATTCAATGACTTCTCTGATAACATCGGCATGCAATTTCTCTTGGGAAACATCCGGGGCGTGCTGCGTGGAGACAACGACGGTTTCAACGGCAACCGGTTTGTCATCCACATAGCGGACACTCACCTGTGTTTTCCCATCAGGACGGAGATAAGGGATAATCCCCTCTTTGCGTACTTGCGCCAAACGTTCTGCAAGACGGTGAGAAAGATGGATCGGGAGTGGCATCAGGACATCGGTTTCGCGACATGCGTAGCCAAACATCAACCCCTGATCTCCTGCACCGATTTCGCCGCTGGCTTGGTCAACCCCTTGGTTAATATCGGGGGATTGTTCACCGATACCGTTGAGGACTGCCGCCGAGCGGTAATCGAACCCGTAGGTGGCATCGGTATAGCCGATTTCGCGAATGACCTGGCGGGCAATCTCTTGCATCGGGGCGTAGGCGGTAGTTTTCAGTTCGCCTGCTATAACACAGAATCCATTGGAGACCAGTGTTTCGCACGCTACACGCGCTTTGGTGTCATGCTCAATGATGTAATCCAAGATGGCATCACTGATCTGATCGGCCATTTTATCCGGATGCCCTTCGGTGACGGATTCTGAGGTGAAAATATACTCTTTAGGCATAAAGATCCTTTATATAATGGTTAATAGAGATTTTTGGATGGGCGGATTATAGCGAATCGGCTTTTAAAAAATCTCTTTCCCAAAAGAAGTCAATCCAATCATGGGCTTCGTGTAAAGAAAAGTCGGGCTGAACCAATGCCGTGGGCTTTGTGAAAAGGGAAGCACTTGCAAAAAGAACATGCGGGTAACGTGTTTGCAAAAGAGGGATTAAGGAATGCAGTGTCTCTCCGCTGTCGACGATATCATCAACGATAAGGACCCGTTTGGAACAGCCGAAATCGCACTCTCCCCTTACGGATACGTGAGCACGCTGCGTAGTATCATCGTAACTTTCGCAACGGATGGATTGAAAATTTCGTATGTTTAGCGCCATCGATAGGGCGTGTCCTATGGTTACCCCTCCCCGTGCAACGGCCAGGATCGTATCGGCACCAAAAGGTTCGCAAGCCTCTCTTAACGCTTGGACATCGGTTCTAAAATGGTCATAACTGTAGTAAATCATATAACAATCATAACATAAGCCCACCTATGGTATAATAAAAAACTTATTAATAAAAGGGTTTAATTGAAAAAATTAGCCATAATCGGCCGTCCAAATGTCGGCAAGAGCTCTCTGTTTAATCGTCTTTTAAAACAGCGTGATGCGATCACCTCTGAAATCGCGGGTACGACACGCGATGTCAAAAAACGTATTGCCGTCGTCGTGGACAAAGAAGTCGAAATCCTCGATACCG
>JAUXSZ010000052.1 GCA_030679635.1 Sulfuricurvum sp.
AATTATCGATAATTTTCTCATCTTTTTCCCTGTGCCATGTTTTCAATAGGGATGGTATAATAGCTACCATAAATTATTGATTAAGTAACAGTTATGATTGAAAAAATACGTTCATTGCCTCATTGTGCCGGTATTTACCAATATCTGGATACCAAAGGGCGAATTCTTTATATCGGAAAAGCCAAAAATCTCTCCAAACGGGTCAAAAGCTATTTCAATCTCACACCACAGCTAAGCCCAAAAGCTACCCTGTCCCTGCGCATTCAAAAAATGCTTAACGAAACCGCCTCGCTGCATTATCTGGTCGTTGAAAATGAACATGATGCCCTTATTTTAGAAAATTCTCTTATCAAACAGCTCAAACCGAAATACAATATTCTCCTGCGCGATGATAAAACCTATCCCTACATTTACGTCAATCTTGAGGAGGATTACCCCCGCTTTGACATTACCCGTAAAATTATCAAGGGGAAAGCAATACGGTACTTTGGCCCTTTTTCCACTGCCGCGCGGGACATTCTCGATTCGCTCTACGAACTCCTCCCACTGGTACAGAAAAAAAGCTGTCTCAAAGGGAAGAAAGCGTGCCTTTATTATCAGATGGATCAATGCTTGGCCCCTTGCGAATTTCCAGTCGATAAAATGCTTTACAGAGGCTTAGTGGACACCGCTATGGGATGGGTCCAAAACAAAGAGCTTCTTATCCCGAAGCTTCGTGAAAAAATGGAGTTTTACGCCGAAGAGCTCCGCTTTGAAGAGGCAAAAATCCTGCGTGATCGTCTTGAACGGATCGGACGCAGCACGGAACACTCCCAAATCGATTTGGCTTCGAATGAAGCGTATGATATTTTTGCGATTGCCGCAAACGAGATCAGAGGGTGCGTCGTACGCCTTTTTATTCGGGATGGAAAAATTGCCTCCAGCAGTCATGACTTTTTTACCACCAACGACCTCTCGACATACGATGAAGCCTATGAACGGACGCTTGTGAATTACTACGGTAGTGAAAAACCGCCCATTATCGTCCCTATCCTCGTTCATGAACCCTTTGAGTCTCTTGAATGGGTATCCCAGCACTTGACCCAATTGTTTGAGAAAAAAGCCTCTATACATGTCCCAAAACAAGGGATAAAAAAAGAGCTGACACAGCTGGCCTATACCAATGCACTTGAATTGCTCCGAACACCGCTCAATAATAACACCCTATTGCTGGAACACATTAGACAGCTTTGTCTACTAGAGAGAACCCCCAACCGCATTGAAGTGTTTGACAACTCTCATCTTTCGGGACAGGCGAGCGTGGGGGCCATGATTGCTTATGCTGATGGACATTTTGATAAAAAAGGGTATCGGACCTACCATCTGGAACATAAAGACGAATACTCTCAAATGAGCGAAATGCTGACCCGCAGGATCAAAGGATTTACCGATAATCCTCCTCCCGATTTATGGGTCATTGACGGAGGGGAAACCTTGCGCAATCTTGCCGTGGATTTACTCCACTCAAACGGTACACTCATCGATGTTATCGGCATCAGCAAAGAAAAGATTGACGCCAAAGCGCACCGGGCAAAAGGTTCCGCCAAAGATATCCTCCATACGCACGCGGGTATATTACGGCTCGAAACCAGCGATAAACGACTCCAATTTATTCAGTTACTCAGAGACGAGGCCCACAGGTGTGCTATTACCTTCCATAAAAAAAGCAAACTCAAAGAAGACCAAAGCTCTAAACTTCTGATCATCCCGGGAATTACACCCGGTAAGATTCAGAAATTGCTGACCTACTACGGAACCTTTGACGCCATCGCAAAAGCCGATATTAAACTATTACAGGAGCTTATTGGAGGATATGGGGCTAAAAACATTTACAACCATTATAATCCCCCTGAATCTCAGTAATCTTTTATAGAGTTTATGCCATATTCTTATATTTATATTAATCGTGTTGGTTATGTAGTCAAGGAGTAATTATGGAGAGACCCATCCCGGTAGATGAAGAATATTTTTTTGAAGGACGGGCCATCGTCAGTGAAACCGATTTAAAAGGGATTATTACCTTTGCCAATCGACGTTTTTGCGAAATATCAGGCTACAGTGTCGATGAATTGGTGGGGCAGCCGCATAACATTATCCGCCATCCCGATATGCCAAAAGCCGCTTTTGAAAAATTATGGAAAACGATTTCATCGGGTAGCATCTGGCATGGATTGGTTAAAAATCTTCGTAAAGATGGAAAATATTATTGGGTTGATACCGAAGTTTCCCCTGCCTATGATAAGGATGGAAAAATAAAAGGGTATATGGCTGCTCGCAAACCGGCTTCTCGTAAAAACATCGAAGAAACAGCACTCCTCTACAAAACAATGATAGAAGAAGAGAGTTAAAAGGAGATCACGTGTTACTTTATAATTATAAACAAGAGTTTATCGGTATTGACGATGAAGAGCTTCATCTCCTCAATTATTCCTCCCTAGAAGAGCTCTTAAGTGTCTGTTCCGATGTTGCTGATCTGTTCGCGAACGAACCTGGATATATTCATAATTTTAAGAATTTTGGATGGATTAATTTTCTTCTTCATGCCG
>JAUXSZ010000056.1 GCA_030679635.1 Sulfuricurvum sp.
GAGGAATAGATAAAAAATCCCCATCAGCGTGAGCAGAGAAAGCAAGATGTTGACCCCATAACGGCCTATACGGATAAATGCCGTTTTCATAGACGGGTAATGGCGAGAATCCATGGAGTCCCGATGGCCAGATAGACAATAAGATTCAGGAGGGTAACCGCTCCCCCATAAATATAAATTTCTCTGGCGGTGATGTAGCCTGAGCTAAAATAGATCGCATTGGCCGATGAACCCTGCGGGGTAATGATGGCATTGAAATTTGTGGCAAACAGCAGCATCATCGCCATGAGCTCTCCCGGTACTCCTGCGCTTATGCCGATACTCAAAAAAAGTCCGAACAATGCGAGCAAATGAGCGCTTTGCGAGACGAAAAAATAGTGAATTCCTACATATAAAATAATGAGTAAGGGGTAAACGATCATCCATGACATCCCTATGAGATAGGTCGTGAAATGGTTGGCGACAGTACTCATGAATCCCATTTCGGCAAGCTGCGTACTCAGGGCAAAAAGGATAGCGAACCAGATGAGGGTACTGAGAGCCTCTCCCTGTGTTCTAAAATCCTCAACACTGAAGACGCGCGTCGCTATGAGTATCCCCAGTCCTCCAAAGGCGACTGCCGCTTTGTCGATCGAAAAGAATCCCGAGAGTGACCAAAGGGTGAGCATCCCTAAAAAGACCCCTGCGGTAATCCATTCGTTACGACTGACGGGTCCCATAATCGCTATCATTGACTCCGCATTTTTCGGTGCATCCGGGGTTGAGGTGATTTCTGGCGGATAAATGCGGTGCAAAAACCACGGTATCAGCATAAAAGCAAGCAACGTCGGGACGATCGATGCTGCGAGCCAGGAGGTGAAAGTGATGTGGACTCCCATGGTTTCGGCGATTTTTGCCCCTATTGGATTGACCGCCATTGCGGTGAGCCATAAAGCGGAGGAGACCGTGAGCCCGGCCATCGAGGTCATCATCAAATAGCTCCCCACTTTTTTATGGGTTCCGTCACCGATCTTGGAACCGCAATCGTGCGCGAGACCGTAAACGAGAGGATACAAGACCCCTGAGCGTGCAGTGTTGCTGGGAAATGCCGGGGCGATGAGCAAATCGGTGAGCATAACGCTGTAGCCCAGTCCTAGGGTGGATTTCCCAAAACGTTTAATCATATGAAGGGATAGACGTTTGCCGAGCCCCGATTTATGGACGGCATGAGAGACCAAAAATGCGGCAACAATCAATAGAATAAAACTCTCAGAGAATCCGGCATACGCTTTTGAAGGCTCAACAACTCCGCTCAAAACGCTTGCCGCCAGGGCAATGATGGAGGCGGCAATAATAGGGAGAAGATTGAATAAAATAGAAAAGATCGTGGCACTAAAAATCGCAAACAGCTTCCACGCCTTTGGGTCAATATTCAAAGGCGGTGGTGTGTTCCAAATAAATAGGGTAAACAAGATTAATGATACAATATAAAGTAACCATTTTAATTTTTTAAAGGTCATTGTTTTCCTTTTTGAGCGCTATTATAACACTTGTAGGTGAAGAAATATAGTTGATGCCTATAGACTCAACTATTATGAATAAAAAAATTCATATAACACTTGACATTAATCGACTCAATGTACTATAATAACATCAGATTTCAACAATAAGGGGTCTTACAAAACATGTCAAATGAAATCAATGAACCATCAGTAAGCGAAGAAGAGATCATTCTAGAAGAGAATGAAGGACAAGTAGCTGAAGAGAAAAATGAATTAGAAGCATTAAAAGAGGAATTGGCCGCGCTCAAAGATACGTACGCTCGCGTACATGCCGATTTTGACAATATAAAAAAGCGTCTAGAGCGTGAAAAATATCAAGCGCTTGAATATTCGAATGAAAAATTCGCAAAAGATTTGATTCCCGTAGTTGATTCGCTTTCGATGGCGACCACTTCTACGGCAATCGAAGCAGAACCGGCGGTTTTACTAGAGAAATTGCAAGAAGGGGTTGAGCTTACGCTCAAACAGCTGCTCAGCGTTCTTGAAAAACACGGTGTTACCCCTGTGGATGAGAGTCATCCGTTTGATCCGGAGATTCACAATGCCATACAAAAAGTGGATAGCGATGCTCACGAGAGCGGAGAGATCGTCAATACCTTTCAAAAAGGGTATAAATATAAAGATCGAACATTGCGCGATGCAATGGTCGTAATCGCAAACTAGTTTTGGGCTTACTGCCGAAGTAAACTCAGTGTTAACGTAGTCGTAGGGGGTTTACTCCTGCGGCGTTTAAAATAAATAATAAGGAATTTAACATGTCAAAAGTAATTGGAATCGATTTAGGAACTACAAATTCATGTGTTGCTGTGTATGAGGGGGGAGAAGCGAAAATTATCCCTAATAAAGAGGGTAAAAACACAACTCCATCCGTTGTTGCATTTACCGATAAGGGTGAAATCTTAGTAGGTGATCCTGCTAAGCGTCAAGCGATCACAAATCCCGATAAAACGATCTATTCGGTCAAGCGTATCATGGGTCTCATGATGAATGAGGAAAAAGCAAAAGAGGCGCACGACAAAGTAACGTACAAAATCGTGGATAAAAACGGCATGGCTGCAGTTGACGTTGCGGGTAAAGTCTATACGCCGCAAGAGATTTCTGCAAAAATCCTTTCAAAATTGAAAGCGGATGCAGAGAGCTACCTTGGTCAATCGGTAACCGATGCGGTTATTACGGTTCCTGCATATTTCAACGATGCACAGCGTAAAGCAACCAAAGAAGCGGGAACGATCGCTGGTCTTAACGTTCTACGTATTATCAACGAGCCAACGGCTTCTGCTCTTGCCTACGGTTTGGATTCAAAAGGGGACGAAAAAGTTCTCGTTTATGACCTGGGGGGCGGAACATTCGACGTTACGGTTCTTGAGATCTCTGAGGGAACATTCGAAGTTCTTTCAACCGACGGTAATGCATTCTTGGGCGGAGATGACTTCGATAATA
>JAUXSZ010000063.1 GCA_030679635.1 Sulfuricurvum sp.
AATTATACCCCAAAAACGACCCCAGCCAAAGGCTTTTAGGGTCATGTACAATCCGACAAGTCCGCTCATAGAAGTTCCCAGGGCAAGGCCTGCCGCACCGAGGATTTTGAGAAGGGAAAGCGATACGATCAAATGGGTGACCAGCATATAGGTGGCGATTTTGGCGGCGTAGCTTTGCTGATTGGTGGCATAAAGCCACAGGGAGAAGAGCTTGCTGAGGCCAAAAATGAGAAGTCCTACCATATACATTTGCAGCACTAAAGAGGTCTGAACCGTGTCACTGGCACTGAATGCTCCTCTCTCAAAGAGGAGAGATGTCATTTCAGGGGCGAGGATAATTCCCCCCATCGTGCTGTAAAGGAGAGTAAAGGCTAAAAACCAAAAAGCGGTAGAGAGGTTTTGAAGCGCTTTCGTTTCGTCTGAATTTTTAAGATAGCGGGCAATTTTAGGAAAGAGAGCGGTGGCGGTGGCAATGGCAAACAACGCGAGTGGAAGCTGAAATACACGGTTGGCGTAGTACAGATAGCTAATGGCACCGGCTCCTAAATACGTGGCAATCCAGGTATCCACAAATGCAGAAACCTGTGCCGTTGAATTGCCCCAGATGGCGGGAAGGAACTGCTTGTTAAACGTTTTGGTCTCATCTTTGACTCTGTGCGCTTTGGCGTAATAGTATTTGAATCCTCCCCAAATCGATTTCGTCAGGCCTGCATAATGGACAGCAACAAGATGGACCAAGACTTGCAAAACCCCTCCGGCAACAACTCCCCAGCTCAGGTAATAGACGGCAGTTGGCTGATCTTTCCCTTGCGCTAGGTAGAGGGCTGCGATCATCGTCATATTAAGGAGACCCGTTGCATACGCAGTGACGGCAAAACGATTTTTGTACTGCAGATACGTTCCCAAAAAGGTGACGACAAAAATTAAGATGAGATAGGTAAAGTTAATAGTGACGTAGGGTGCGGCGATGTGGAGCGTTTTATCGTCGTACCCCAATGCAATAATTTTGGTTGCTGCTTCGGGAAACGCAAAAACGGCTAATGTCATGACCCCGATAATAGAAACAAAGCGGATAAAAATGCGAATCGAAAAGAGGCTTTTATTACGTGAATGGGTGTAAGCGGGTAAAAAGCTTTGGGTGAATGCCCCTTCGGCAAAAATACGGCGAAAGAGGTTTGGGAGTTTGAAGGCGATGAAAAAGATGTCGCTGTACAAATTCGCCCCGAGGACGGAAGCCGTCATCATGTCACGGACAAATCCCAAAACGCGCGAAAAAAGGATACCTGAACTGTTGGCAAAAATAGATTTGAACATAAGACAAAGGACCGTTGTTAAATTTTACGTGAGTTTAACCGATATGTCATTAAAATAGCTCATCATAACATGAGAAGAAAGGGATGCTGATGGCAATACTGGTACATAAAGCAGTAGCGGTCGATAGTGCTGACTCTATTCCTCCTTTTATTATTCGTACGAGCAATGTTGCCAAAGAACTAATGCAAGCAGCTTCCAATCATAAAGTGTCTGTCCATTCGCTTGACTTTAGACTGTTAGAAGTCCAAACGCTTAGTCGAATCGTTGATGAAGCCCCTGACAATGAGGAGGATTGGACTGAGCTCTCTGCTACAGACATTGATAACATTACGGATGAACTTTATTTGAATCCGAAATTTGAACTCAAACAAATTTATGAAGTTGAAATTTTTTCGATCACACAACACCATCCGTTAGAACACATGGATCTTTCAATTGCGGGTAATACAACATTATGTAAAATTTTTTTAATGATAAAAGCACACAGTGAAGTAACGTATAATGAGAATTTTGAGAATGATTTTTATGAATTAGTTAAAAAGAAAAAACTGCGGGCCAACGTGATGATTGGGATTTTTGAGTCAATGATGCGGAGCAATTTGGCTGAATTGATCGCCAAAATTCGGGTCAGTGAAATCTACCGATTTGAAGGGCAGGAACGCTATCTTGTTGCCCAAAGTTTGGAGCCAGTTGCGACCATTAATGATGAATTGATTTTGCACTATGATAAAAAACAGCTCGGTCTTGATGAAGCAGATCGAGTGGATTATGCGAAGAGAGGATACATTATCAGCGTCGTTGCCAATGATTTGCTGATCGAGTATATTAAGCCCATAAAAGGGACAAGCGGTCGTAATTGTAGAGGGGAATATATTGTTACAGCAGAGCCGCTGATCTGTAACGAACCTACCTTTACTATAGGCGAAAATATTCTTCGTGATGAGAACGACAAAAGGATAGAATTCCGCGCTAAAACGGGTGGATATGTAACCTTTGAAGGGGGAATGTATGACATTAAGAAAGAAATGGACGTTACTGAAATCAGTTTTCGCTCCACAGGTTCGATAGACACTCAAATGGATGCAGATGTATCCATCAATGTTAAAGAAAAAGACCCTCTCAAAGATGCGATTGGTACGGGGATGGAAGTGACCGTCAATATGATAAATATTGATGGAAATGTGGGGCCTGATGCCAAAGTAACCGCACACAAGGCAGTGGTTGAAGGACAAGTGCATAGCAGCGCAACAATAACTTCTGATATTTTAAGCATTAACATCCATAAAGGAAAAGCGTACGGAAAAGAGATTCATATTAAACGTCTTGAACACGGTGCGGTAGAAGGCGAGCACGTAACCGTAGACCAAGCAACAGGGGGCATTGTACATGCAAAAGAGATTCATGTCGACTTGCTGGGTTCTCATAATAAACTAACCGCTTCAAAACGAATTGAGATTACAAAATTGCAAGGTGGTGAAAATATATTAACCATTGACCCTTTGCTGAATGAATCAAAAGAATTTTTAAACGACGAGATGAAGCTTATGATGGAAGTCAAAAAGAATATTCATGAGATTGAAAAAGAACTTACCGGTTATGAACAAACAATGAGAGACAACACTTCGGCCTATGAAGAGATCAAAAAAAAATTAATAAATTATAAAAATAATGGGATTCAAATCCCTATAGCGTATGCTCAAAAATACAAGCAGTTTCAAGATTTTCACAGAAAGCTTGATGGGTTGAGAAAAGAGTATCAAGAAAAACTAGACCATTATGCTTTTATCAGTGGTCGGCATAGGGCATTGCAAAACGAAATATTTGAAGCTCGGATTATTAATCACGACCGCTGGCATAATTACAATGAAATTATTTTCAAATTAATTGACCCACCTATTGATGTTACCTATTTTCCCAGTGATAACAGCGAAGAGAAAATATTGGGTTTACACGTAGATGATGAGGGAAAATTTTCGATTAAGGTATTAGCACAATGATTATTGGTTTAGAAGGAAATATTGTCTATAAAGAACCGTCCACGCTGCATTTGGATGTCAATGGGGTGATTTATGAGGTTTTTATTTCGTTGCACACATATAGTGCATTAAGCGCTGATCGTGTCAGAGTGCATACCACCCATATTATCCGTGAAGATGCACAGCAGTTGTACGGTTTTACCCAAAAAGGGGAAAAAACACTCTTTGACGGGATGCTAAAAATCAACGGAATCGGCCCAAAAGCAGCTCTTGCAATCTGCAGCACCTTTACGCCGGAGCAGTTTGCGGGTATTATTACGTCTAAAGATGTCAATGCGTTGAAAAAAGTTCCCGGAATCGGACCTAAAAGTGCAGGGCGTATTATGGTGGAATTGGCCGGTTTTGATGCGGTCCTTTTACAAGGTGATACGATCATTAGCAGTGCCGCTTCGGAAGCTTCTATGGCGCTTGAATCGCTCGGGTTTAAAAGAGAACAGATCGCCAAAGCATTGAGCGCATCGAGCGCCACCGATACCGCCTCTTTGGTCAAAGAGGCATTGAAACAATTACAAAAACTTTAAAAGGACAACTTTGAAATTAGCAATTTTATTCGGCGGAGCCAGTTATGAACATGAAATCAGCATTGTCAGTGCCATCACGGTAAAAGGAAAACTCTCCCATTTTGATTTGAGTTTTATATTCTGCGATCAGGATCACCGTTTTTATCTCGTTGAAGCGGCAAAAATGAAAGCAACGACCTTTTCACGCTCCCAGCACCTAAAAATGCCTCAATTGACCTTAGTCAAAGGGGGATTTGAGCAACGGGGGCTTTTCGGTGCAAAAATGCATACGATGCCTGTACTCAATCTGATTCACGGCGGGGATGGCGAAGACGGTTCGATTGCCGCCCTTTTTGATTTTTACGGGGTCTCTTTTATCGGACCGCGTAAAGAGGCGTCCATGCTCAGCTTTGACAAGCACTACACGAAGTGGTTTGCCGCGTCGATGGGTGTCCAAACTCTGCCGTATGAAGTCATAACAAGAGAAACGATTAAAACAATTACGACACCGTACCCTTTTATTATCAAGCCATCTTGCCTTGGCAGTTCTATCGGGGTGAGCATCGTCCGTGAGGCGAGTGAATTGGCGTATGCACTTGATGTGGCGTTTGAATATGATAATGTATTGCTGATCGAACCGTTTATATCGGGAGTGAAAGAGTACAATCTTGCAGGATACGGTTCACGTGGAGAGATCACCTACTCGATTGTCGAAGAACCTCAAAAAGCAGAATTTTTAGATTTTGAGAAAAAATATCTCGATTTTTCACGCTCTGCAAAAGTTGAGGAAGCGGCCGTTTCGGACACATTGGTAGCCCAATTACGTGATACCTTTAAGACACTCTATCTTCCTTTGTTTGAGGGTGCACTGATCCGATGCGACTTCTTTGAGATTGATGGTCAGGTGTATCTCAATGAGATCAATCCGATTCCGGGCTCCATGGCGAACTATCTTTTTGAAGATTTTCAAGGGGCAATCAGCACCCTCTTGGGGTCGTTGCCGCAGAAAAAAGAAATTTCCATTCAGTACGATTACATTCACTCTATTTCACAAGCCAAAGGGAAATAAGGGTGGCACTTAAAACGGTTCACTATGCAGGCGTTGCGTTTTCTATCAGTTACGAAATTCTAAATCCCAACCAACTCCACGATATTATTTTTTTACATGGATGGGGGTCGTCTAAAAATCTGATGAAACAGGCCTTCTCCAAAACACTTCCGTCGTTTCGCCATATCTACATCGACATGCCGGGCTTTGGTGGGAGCAATTGCGATGTCCCGCTCAAAACAGATGATTATGCCGTAATTATGGAACTCTTTTTGAAAGAGATCGATGCACATAAAAACGTTATTTTGGGCCATTCATTCGGCGGAAAAGTGGCGACACTTCTGAATCCTGAGCTTTTAGTACTCGTAGCATCGGCGGGGATATTGGTTCCCAAACCGTTAAAAATCCGGACAAAAATAGCCCTCTTCAAACTTCTCAAATTTACAGGACTTACCTCCTTGCGATCACTCTTTGTCGCGCCCGATGTATCAGGGATGTCCGAAGCTATGTACCAGACGTTTAAAAACGTGGTAAACGAAGATTTTAGCGACCGATTCAAAGCGTACAAAGGCAAAGTTCTGTTGTGTTTTGGTGAACGTGATACGGCTACGCCTCTGTG
>JAUXSZ010000104.1 GCA_030679635.1 Sulfuricurvum sp.
TTTTTTATGGGGGGAGAGCTCAAGCCGCTTCGTCTGCAAGATGTCGCCGATGAGCTTGGGTTCAATGAGTCGACAATTTCCAGAGCGATTTCGGACAAATACATACAAACCGAGCGGGGGCTTTATGCCTTTAAAGATTTCTTTTCCAACTCCATCGGCGAAGTTTCCACCTCAGAGATCAAACACTATTTGAAGCGTTTGGTTTTGAGTGAAAACAAAGATGATCCGTTTAGCGACAAATTGCTGCATGAGATGATTGAAGAGAAATTTGGAGAAAAAATGGTGCGACGCGTCATCGCAAAATACCGTCAGGAACTGGATATCCCCTCGTACAAAGAGCGGTTGTTTTTGTATAAGTTGGAGCTGCTGTAAGCAGCTCATTGTTAGCTCGAAGGGGTATCAACAGCGGTGAAGTGGGTGTTGGTTTTTGGCGTAGTGCGGGGAGCCGGCTGAGCCAGTGCCGATTCGTCTTTTTCACCCGTACGGATGCGTTCGACCTCCAATACAGGGGTGACCCACATTTTACCTGCACCGTGACCTAAATCCTGCGTATGCGCGCGTATGGCTTCCATAGCGGTTTTTTTGTTGTTGTTATCCGAAACAACGATTAACAGCATGACTTTCGGAAATAAGTCGGGGGCATTGTTTTTCTCGGCAATTCCGAGTGATCCTTTACCGATAACGTCCATAACGGTGACCCCTTCGATCAAATTATCAAAAAGTTCACGTAATACGTCATTGAGACAGTGTCTGTTGAAAACGGCGGTTATTTGCATCATGGTAAATCCTTAATGGTGATATACAAAGCTACTGCATATTTTGTTCTCAATAGTAGGTATGACAAAAATGTCATGTTTTCATGAGAACATCTCTTGCATTAGATGAGCATTATCATTCATCAAGGAGCAATCAATGGCACGAGATACATTAATCGGTGGAGCATTATGGGAAGAGTACTCAAACGAGGTACAACGACGTATGAACGATCCTATCAATATGGGAGAGATCACGCAAGAAGAGGCCGATAGTGCGCAAAAGCGACTTATTATCGCTGATTTCGGTGCGGAGAGCTGCGGGGATGCGGTACGGCTCTATTGGATGATTGATCCTAAAAACGATGTGATCATCAAAAGCCGATTTAAAAGTTTCGGGTGCGGTACGGCGATTGCCAGCTCCGATATGATGGCAGAGCTGTGCATGGAAAAAACGGTCGATGAGGCGTTGAAAATCACCAACATCGATGTTGAAAAAGCACTTCGTGATGAAGAAAACATCCCCGCCGTACCCGGGCAAAAAATGCACTGTTCCGTTATGGCGTACGACGTTATCAAAAAAGCGGCATCGATCTACAAAGGGGTCGATATGTCGGAGTTTGAGACAGAATTTATCGTGTGCGAATGTGCCCGTGTCAGTCTCGATACCCTCAAAGAGGTGATACGCCTCAACAAACTCAACTCCATCGAGAGCATTACCGACTATACCAAAGCGGGCGGTTTTTGTAAATCGTGTATCAAGCCGGGCGGTCACGAGAAAAAAGACGTCTATTTGGTGGATATGCTTGCCGAAATTCAGGGTGAGCTTGAAAAAGAGGCGATCAGCAAGAAAATCAAAGAGGCAAAAGGGGACGGTAATTTCAATGCGATGAGTTTGGTACAAAAGCTCCGCAGCATCGAATCGATCCTCGAAGAGTATATCCGTCCGACACTCAAAGCCGATCACGGCGATGTCGAAGTGATCGATCTCAAAGAAGTAGAGGACGGGCATGAGCTCTATATCCAGTATAAGGGGGAGTGTATGAGCTGTTCGATGAACACGACGACGACTCTTGCCGGTATGCAAGATATGCTCAATTTCAAGCTTAAATCCAATCTGCGAGTGATGGTTGTCTAATGTCCAGAGCTACGAAAGAGGGGACGTTCGGGTATCTCAAAAAATTCGGTAAGTATTCGGAAGACTTTTACCGTTTTAACGGAGAGCTCTTTTTTCCCTCGCTCGGGATCGGTACGTATAAAGCCGAACCGTACAAAGAGGATAATTACATTATCAATTACGCCCAAGCGATTAAAACGGCACTGCGTAACGGTATCCATTTCATCGATACGGCGATCAACTATCGCTATCAGATGTCTGAGCGTGAAATCGGTGAAGCATTGAGCGAGATGATAGGCAGCGGTGAGATAAAACGTGAAGAGGTCATTGTCGCCTCAAAAGCGGGATTTATCCCCCTCGATTTCCCGTTTCCAGACAATCCCTACGGTTGGATACAAGAGATCATGATTGATAGTGGATTATGCAACAAAGAGGAAGTTATCATCGATCAGCATTGTATGACTCCGGCCTATCTGCGCTGGAGCTGTGAACAATCGCTTAAAAATCTCTCTCTTGAGACGATCGATATTTTTTTCCTACACAATCCCGAAACGCAGTTGGGATACGTCGATCAAGATACATTTTATGGTCGGATTAGGTCGTCATTTGAACTCTTTGAGGAGCTTAGAGGCGAAAATAAAATCGGTGCATACGGGATCGCGGCATGGAATGGATTTTTGTACGAAGAGGACCATATGGAGTACATTTCGCTTGCCAAAGTCGTCGATATCGCACGCAGTGTCGGGGGAGAGAACCATGGATTTAAATACCTCCAAAGCCCGTTTAATATGGCGAAGCCTCATGCCTATGGGTATGCCAATCAGCAGTGTGAAGACGGGTTTTATTATCCGTTGATGCATGCATGCGCACGTTTTGGACTTAGTTTCTTGGGGTCGTCGCCACTGCTGCAAAAAAATCTCTTTAAACGACCGTTTGCTGCGAAAATCGGGGAGCTTATGCAAACGAGTGAATTGACAGACGTTGCCAGTGCACTGCAGTTTGCCCGCTCTGCCGGAGGGATCTGTGCCATATTTGGAGCGGTTGAGCCATCCCATGTCATAGACAACACAATTTTGGCTTATATCCCTGCAGCCCAAGATACTGCGATGCAAAGCTTGATGAGAGAATCGCATGCTGTATGACGTTATTGTCGTTGGCAGTGGGGTTTCCGGGCTGTATGCGGCACTTTATGCCAGACGTGCAGGGCTCAATGTCGCCTTGATTTCCAAAAGCACTCCGTTGCGCTCCAACTCTGCCGTCGCATCGGGAGGGATCAATGCCGTACTCAAAGCGACACGTAACGATTTATATCGGCAGCACATTTCTGACACGATAAAAAGTGCGGATAAGCTGGGACGCTTTTCAACAGTGGCTGCGATGGTAACCGGAAGCACAAAAATTATTGAAGAACTGAGCTCTATGGGGGTGGCGTTTGACTGTGATGAGAAGGGTCATCTTTCCCAAAGAGCTTTTGGCGGTACGGCGGAGAAACGAACGTGTTACATAGCGGATCGGACAGGGGCATCTATTACCCAAACGTTGTTTACGCAGTGTCGTAAAGAGGGGGTGAAAATATTTCCAAACCACCTGATGTTGAGTATCGCGACGTTCAAAGATCAACTCTCCGGCATCACAATACTGCGCCGCCGTGATTCACAAGTGATCGCATTTGCGTGCAAATCGCTGGTCTTGGCGGGCGGAGGGTATGCTGGGATATACCGTGGACACTCAACCAATTCTCAAGAATCGAGCGGTGATTTGCTGGCGATTGCTTTGCGAACCCGGATGAGACTTGTGAACATGGAATTTGTCCAGTTTCATCCCACAACGCTTACAAAAAGCGGAACACTCATTAGCGAAGCGGCACGCGGAGAGGGGGCCTATATCGTCGATGAGCATGGAGTCCGTTTTACCGATGAGCTGCAAACGAGAGACAAACTCTCTCGTGACATTGTTCGTCATCAGATGGCGGGGCATACCGTCTATTTGGATTTTCGTCATTTGGGGGAGGAGCTTATCGATAAAAAACTCCCCTCAGCACGTAAACATGCCCTAAACGGTGCAGGAATTGACATTCTCACCGAGCTATTGCCGATTACCCCCTCAGCGCACTATACGATGGGGGGTATCTGGAGCCGCGACGATACCTCCAGTGACATTGATAACATTTTTGTCTGCGGCGAGTGTGCTTACAGCGGTGTACACGGTGCCAATCGTCTGGGTGGTAACAGTTTGCTGGAGGGGGCATATTTCGGGAAACTAGCTGGTATTAATGCTGCCCGTGCGGCAAAAAAAGGGGAGTTCCACCCGATCGATTATGCGCAGGTTGCGAAAGAGTCACGCTATATTGAGATGATATTAGAAGGTGAGAGCCGCTTTAACATTAACACGATGCGTACAAATTTGGGGAATATTCTGTATAAAAAAGTAGGGGTATTTCGTGATCACGACTCACTTGCCGATGCACTTGAATACATCCATTATCTTATGAAACGCTCATCGGGTCTGTGCTGTGTAAACAAAGAGCGCAGTGACAATGTAGAACTCCTCTCGATCATAGAGTTTCGCAATTCACTCACGGTGGCAGAATCGGTGGTGATGAGTGCCATGGCGCGTGAAGAGTCTCGTGGGGTTCATTACCGTGATGATTTTCCTCAAAGTGATGATAAAAATGACAATGTGAATACGATTATAAGACGGCTCACAGGGACATTTTTGCGTATCAGTTTTGAAGGTCATCTTTCTTCGGACTGGTGGTATCGACTTCGTAAGTTTTTTCATGTTCTATAGAACAATGAATTTTATTAGATCATTTTAAGGAGCACACAATGGCAAAAGTCATGTTACGAGTTGATTCAAAAAAGGAAATTTCCTTTTATTTCGCAAAAAAAGATATGGAAGAGACGATTGTCAAAGTAGAGTTTGATACGGAGGATAAATGGGGCGGTGAAGTGGAACTGGGTAACGGCGAGAAATGGTTTATTGAACCGGGAGTGAAAAAATTTCCCTCAGAAATGGTAGCAAAACGGTTGGGAGATTAAAACTCGATACCGTACTGCTTGATTTTATATCCGATCTGGCGTGCGGTCATTCCCAGTAGCCGTGCTGCTTTGGTCTGGATGCCGTGTGAGTCGATCAGTGCTTGCATAATGGACTCTTTTTCCAACTCGAGAAGACTTTTTTTCGTCATCGGCGAACTGCTCTCCTGAGGCGCTTGTGGTGCAGGGGCATTCATGTAGGTGGGCGGTGTCATCGTCGGTGCTTCCGGCTGCATGTAGAGTTTTTGGTAGTTAAACGGCAATACGTGACTCAGCATCTCCGGCTGAATTTCGCCGTCCGGACAGATGAGGACGATCCGCTCCATCGTGTTTTGGAGTTCACGTATGTTTCCGGGCCACGGATAATCGAGCAGCAGCTCCATGGCACCCTTCGTAAAGTGCATATTTTTACGGTGCAGTTTCATAAACTGGTGCAAGTAGTGCTCAACGAGAAGTTTCACGTCCTCGTAGCGTTCGCGCAATGGGGGAAGGTTGATGGGGATGACGTTGAGACGGTAAAAAAGATCTTCGCGAAACTCACCCTTGCGTACCATCTCTTCCAAATTACGGTTGGTAGCGGCGACAAGTCGGACGTTGGTTTTAATCGTTTTGCTCCCCCCGACACGTTCAAACTCCTGCTCTTGCAATATGCGGAGCAGTTTTACTTGCAGCGAGGGGGTAATGTCTCCGATTTCATCGAGAAACAGCGTCCCTCCGTCGGCGAGTTCAAATCGTCCTTTTCGCATCTCTCTCGCATCGGTAAAAGCCCCTTTTTCATGTCCGAACAGTTCAGATTCCAGAAGTGTTTCGCTGATCGCGGCACAGTTGAGTTTGATGAAGGGGCCATTTTGACGTCGGCTGAGATTGTGTACAGCGGTGGCTATAAGCTCTTTTCCTGTTCCGGTTTCACCTCGAATGAGGATAGTAGCATCTGCGGGAGCTACCGTATTGATAAGATTGAATACGTGTTGCATTTTGGTACTTTTACCCACGATATTTTCAAATTTGTACTCTTTTTGGCTCTCTTCTTTGTAGTAGGTTTTAAGGTCGGTGAGAGATTCTTTTTCTTTTACAAGGGTTTGCTGTACTTTCATAGATCCTACGAATAAAGTTCCGACAATCGTGAGCATACGGACGATTTCATCGAAATTCAGAGGACTGTTTTTGCCGATATTTGCCGATATTACGCCGATGATATCGTCATCTTGGAGAAGTGGAACGGCGACATAAGAGACCATCTGTGTTGATATATTCCCCATTTTATTCAGATAGTTAATGTTGTTGTGGATGTTTTCGATAACGATCGGCTCACGGCTTTTCGCAGCCAGTCCCGTAGCCCCCTCGCCGAACCG
>JAUXSZ010000090.1 GCA_030679635.1 Sulfuricurvum sp.
AATCCGTTTGGCTGTTTGGATAAAAGAGGTTTTAATGGCCTCTTTTACATTTTCGCGACTTAGCCCTTTTTCGCTGGCTATTGAATCAATAATGTCTAAAATATTTTCCATGTGAGAAGTCCTCGCTCAGGGTATATCATAAAAAAATAAAGGGTTATGGGAAAGCTTTTTTATGAAGAAACAGAATTATACACCAGCTTCACTTAATAGGATATTTATTGAAACACCGATATAATCCCCTATTAATCAAGAACTCTAATAACTCAAGGGGTAGACACATGGAACTTAAAGTAGCACGCAGCGATCACGACGCTAAACCAAAAAAAATCGACCTCAAAAAAATGACGGAAATGGTTGAGAAAACCAATTCATTAATTTTCTATTTTGACCGTGAAAATTCGCATAAAGATCTTCTTGCCCTACAGGATCATTTCGAAGGAATCGGGAAAAGCTTTTACATGCGCGAAGTTCGTTTTGGACTTTCTGCCAATGAATACATGTATGAGGTCCACATTCTCTAATGTCTAAAAAGCTTTTTATCGAAACGCTCGGATGCGCGATGAACGTTCGCGATTCCGAACACATGATTGCCGAACTCAACGCATGCGAAGGGTATGAACTCACAACCGATGCGCGTGAAGCCGATTTGATTATGATCAATACCTGTTCGGTCCGCGAGAAGCCTGTGCACAAGCTTTTCTCGGAATTGGGTGTCTTCAACAAGCTCAAAAAAGAGGGGGCGAAGATCGGTGTATGCGGATGTACGGCATCGCATTTAGGTTCTGAAATCATCAAAAGAGCTCCTTATGTCAATTTTGTTTTGGGTGCCCGTAATGTCTCAAAAATAGCCGACGTCATTCACAAAGACAAAGCGGTTGAGATTGACATCGATTACGATGAATCTCAGTTTGCCTTCAAAGATTTTCGATCGAGCTCACATAAAGCCTACATCAATATCTCGATTGGATGTGACAAGCAGTGTACGTTTTGCATTGTCCCTAAAACGAGAGGTGATGAGATTTCCATCCCCTCAGACTTGATCGTTGCCGAAGCACGAAAAGCGGTCCAAAACGGGGTCAAAGAGATCTTTTTGCTCGGACAAAATGTCAACAATTACGGACGCCGTTTTTCAGGGGAACACGATAAGGTTAACTTTACCGAACTGCTTCGCCGCGTAAGTGCTGTGGAGGGGGTTGAGCGGATACGATTTACGTCGCCCCATCCGCTTCACATGGACGATGAGTTTATCGAAGAGTTTGCTAAAAATCCTAAGATCTGCAAGTCTATGCACATGCCGCTGCAGAGCGGTTCGACGGAGATCCTCAAAGCGATGAAACGGGGATACACGAAAGAGTGGTTTTTGAACCGTGTGGCGAAATTGCGGGCGATGGTTCCCAATGTGAGCATCAGTACCGATATTATCGTCGCTTTCCCGGGTGAGAGTGATGAAGATTTTGAAGAAACAATGGATGTTCTGCGCCAAGTGCGTTTTGAGCAAGTATTTAGTTTTAAATATTCTCCCCGCCCTTTGACGGAAGCGGAGGGCTTTACCAATGTAATTGATTCCGAAATCGGGTCTGAACGTCTGAATACTCTTCAAGGATATCAGGACAGTATTTTGGATGAAATGAAGCTGAGCCATTTGGATAAAGTAGTGGACGTTTATTTTGAAGAACTTCGCAGCGACGGTTATGTTGCAGGACGCAGCGACAACAACATTATGGTCAAAGTTAAAGGTTCCCAAGAGTGGCTAGGGAAAATAGCAAAAGTGAAAATCACGGAGGTTTCCCGTTTAGTTCAATACGGAGAGATCCTTGCGTAAACGTTTTTTACGCGCACTCGCTCTACGCCTCGTTCCCGTCATTGGGGCACTTCTTATTCGCATTATTTATGTCACCTCGAAAAAACGTTTTCATATGCCTCAGGTCATTCCGCAAGAACCGGTTATTTTTGCCTTTTGGCATGGTAATTTGCTGCTTCAGCCCTATCTCTACTATCAATTTCGGAAATTCCCAAAAGCAAAAGTGTTAATCAGCGACCATTTCGACGGTCAAATTATTGCTAGTATTATGACATTTTTTCGTTTGGGAACCATTCATGGTTCCACCACACGTGGCGGTGCCAAAGTACTGATTCAGGGGCTGAAGTCTCTTAACGAAGGGTATGATATCGGTATTACCCCTGATGGGCCAAAAGGTCCTCGTCATACGGTTGGTGATGGGGTCGTGATAATGGCGCAAAAACGTCACGCAAAGGTGATTGTTTACAGTTGTGTGCCTTCGGCTTTTTGGCAACTTACCAGCTGGGACCGTTTTGTTATTCCAAAGCCGTTTTGCGTCCTTGATTTTTACGCTTCTGAACCGATCGATCTTGAAGGGATGGAGATGGAAGAAGCGAAAGAGTGTTTAAAAAAAGAGCTGATGCTTCATGCGTTGAGATGATGAATCTACATCATCAAAAGGAGGAGTTTCTCAAGCATTGTGAGGGGTTCAAAGGGTATTCTCCCCTCACAATATTCAGTTATGATGAATCGCTCCGAGAGATGATCGAAACCTCCGACATTGAGTATCTTGAGGAAGAGATACACATTAATTTAATGCCGCTTCGGCTTAAGATCGCTTCTTTGAGGGCTAAAACCATTGCTCGAAAACTCAGTGCGATCCGTAGTTTTGTGAAATACCTTCGTCTTAGGGGAACGATAATCCATTTACGCGGCGATGAGAGCATTAAAGTTCCCCAAACACTTCCTAAACCTATATCCCATAATCATATTCAGCGTGCCCTTAAACAGGCACCCATGATGGAGCATTTAGCCATTTTAATCCTCTATACGATGGGATTACGAATCAGCGAACTGGCGTCATTGCGTAGAGAAAATGTAAGTCAGCAGTGGTGCAGGGTTATGGGGAAGGGATCCAAGGAACGGGATATCCCTATTCTAAAAGAGGTATATGAAGCGATAAACCATTATTATCTCCATGCAGGGGAAGGGGTGTTCGTCTTTGAGCTAAACGGAGAAAAATTAAGCGAAAATAGTCTAAGATATGCCATTACGAAGGTTTTTAAAGAAGTTGGACTTCATGTCACTCCGCATCAATTGCGGCATGCGTATGCTACGGAATTATTAAATAATAACGCCCGAATTGCCGATGTTAGTGAATTGCTCGGTCATGCAAGTATGGCAACCACACAGATCTACACGAAGTTGGGAAATGCGTTGAAAATGGATCATTATCTTAAATCGCATCCTTTATGCCAAAAAACAGAGGACACAGAGTGCTAGAACGACTGTTTCAAAAAATATTTATTTCCATTGTCCCTGTGGTGAATGGGCATGAAGTATTGGCGGTTGCTCTTAAAAATAAAAAAATTCTCTTCAAAGAGCGACGTCAATTCGGGGGAAGCGAACCTTCTACCACGATGAATCGCTACATACAAGAGGTGATGGATCTCTCCCCTATCTACTATATCAGCACTATTAATACAGAGCCTTATCAGGGGGCATATGAGGGGTGTTCTCGCTTACATGCAACACAGCATAAAGAAGATACACGAGTGAGTGAACTTTGTCGTAATAAAAAATGGAGCTGGTACGCTTCATTAAACGAACTTCACTCTTTAATGTATCAGTACCAGGCGGTAGGTCTCGATTTCATTTTTTCCCCATTTTCGATTATTGAATATAATTTTTCCGATAAGATACAGGAATCGTTTGCTCTTTATGCCTTTGCGATGCCGGGTATGTTTACGATCGCAATTTTTGATGGCGGAACACTTGAATACGCACATCATTATTCGCATAAAACTGCCACAGAGGAAGAGGAAACTTCAGAGCCTTCATCTCTTGACTTTACGTCACCTTTACTCGAAGAGGATGAAAAAGATGGCCTGATACACTTAGATGATATTGAAGGGCTTGAAGATCTCGACATCCTTGATGATCTGGATTCGCTCAGCGATATTGATGATCTTGATGAGCTAGAAGAAGTTGAGGAGTGTAGTGAGGAGATGCCTGCTGGCGAAGAGAAGCGTCTTGGACAGGAACACTCTTCTTTGATGAAAGGGGATATGGACAGTGCCGCAGAAGATTATCAGC
>JAUXSZ010000106.1 GCA_030679635.1 Sulfuricurvum sp.
CTTCCCGCTTAACCGCGTTGGGTTTTGATCTGATCGATCAGAATTTTTGCCAAATGCAGCCCCTTAGAGCGGTGCGATATCTCGGCTTTTAGTTCACGGTCCAGCTCGCCCAGCGTTTGCGTATATCCTTTTGGGGTAAAAACAGGATCGTAACCAAACCCATTTTCCCCTCTTGGGACAACCGAGACCTCTCCATGCATCCATCCATGGACGCAACTCTCCCCCTCTTTGGAAACGATAGCGATCGCCGCCGTATAGTGAGCCGGAGAGGACTCAAACCCTGCACTTTCTACAGCCTCTGTCAGTTTGTTGAGATTGTCTTTATCGCTGCACCCCTCACCCGCATATCGGGCACTGTAGATACCAGGAGCACCGTCCAGAACATCAACGCTGATACCGCTGTCGTCGGCGATCACTACCGCATTTTCATCTCCCAACGCACGATAGACAGCCCGTGCCTTGATCAGTGCGTTTTCTTTGAACGTATCACCGTCTTCGACAATCTCAAATCCTTCCATCAAATCGGTATAGGCAAACACCTCGCGATCATGGAGAAGCTCTTTGATCTCTCGTACTTTTCCCTTGTTGGAAGTCGCCAAAACGATTTTCATCCGTGTACATCCTTAGACTAGACTTAGTAATTCTGTTTTCAGACAATCGTGTCGTGCGAATATACTATAATGACGAATATTTTATCTCAACTAAGGTCACAGCGTGTTTAAAACGGTCATGCCTCTTTCAGCGATTTTATCGCTTCGCTTTTTCGGTCTTTTTTTAGTTTTGCCGGTTCTATCGGCCTATGCACTGACATTGCAAGGGGCTACTCCCCTTCTTATCGGTGTTATCGTCGGGGGATATGCCCTTACACAGGCCATCTTTCAGCTCCCTTTTGGAATCATGAGTGACAAAATCGGCCGCAAACCCACCCTCCTTATCGGATTGGTTATCTTTTTGATCGGTTCGATTATTTGTGCCGTGAGCACCGATATTTACACCCTCATGTTTGGACGCTTTTTACAAGGTTCAGGAGCTATCGGCGCGGTCATCCCTGCGATGATCAGCGATTTGGTGAGTGAAGAGTCGAGAGGAAAAGCGATGGCCCTTATGGGCGGAACCATCGCTATAAGTTTTGCTTTTGCCATGGGATTGGGTCCCGTCATTGCCGCTCACTACGGAATAGGCTCTTTGTTTTGGATTGCCGCGGTATTGTCCGTTCTCTCCATGATTGTCTTGTTCACCAAAGTTCCCACCCCTCCCCGTATACGCCATATCTATCACTCCAAATCGACAACCCGTGATATCTTGAAAGATCCGAATCTTCTCAATATGATCATCATCAACGGAATGCAAAAAGGGCTTATGACCGTCGCATTCGTCCTCATCCCTATTTTGCTCACGCAACAGGAATACGGATTTAGCTGGGACAAAGCGGAGCTTTGGAAAGTCTATGTTCCGGCTCTTTTCTTCGGACTTTTGGCGATGGGGCCTGCCGCAGTATTTGGGGAAAAATACAATAAACCAAAGCAAATTTTTCTCATTTCAATCGTTCTTTTTATCCTATCCTTTTCCCTCATGGGACTTGCAACAAAAAGTTGGGAGTTTGTTCTGGGAGTCATCAGCTTCTTCATGGCGTTTAACATGATGGAGCCCCTGGTGCAATCCATGATCAGCAAATTTGCAAAAGTACATCAAAAAGGGGCAGCACTCGGAATTGCCAACGGTTTCGCCTACTTTATGACGTTTATCGGCGGTATCGTAGCGGGACTTGCTCTTCAATATTCCAACAAAGAGACCTTGACCCTAGCCCTGGTCATTGTTTCTGCCTTGTGGCTCTTGTGGACATTGAAGCTGCGAAATCCGCACCTTTTTTCCCATCTGTACATTCCGATGGAACACGTGGATCAGGAAAAATTAGCCGGACTGGAACACGAGCATATTGCGGAGTGGTACATCAATGAGACGGAAAATCTGGTCGTCGTTAAATATCGTAAAGAGATGATGGACGAAGAGGCTGTTAAGGCTAAAATCGTTAAATAATCTCCGTTCGTGGTGAGCTATGAGCCCTTCGACAGGCTCAGG
>JAUXSZ010000109.1 GCA_030679635.1 Sulfuricurvum sp.
CCATCCCCTTCACCGCAGGTTCCATCTCCACATTTGCCAAAACAATCCATCCCAGAGCAGGGATTAAAATGAATTTCGTCCCACTGATCCATGCCGTTAGACGTACGTTAATCTCTTTGAGTTTTGTGCCGTACAGATAAATCCCAAATAAAACCAGCTGCATCGTCATCGACGCATACGCCCCCATCATCAAGGTTTTATCCACGCCTTCGCTAGGGCGGTATCCGGCAAGATTGAGCACAATAGCAACCATAGCCGCCCACAATACGGGGAGCTTTAAAATATTCATCAAAGAGCCCCGTATGCTGAACTCTCCGCGTGAATAATAGAAAACTCCGATCGTATAGACGACGAAGAGATTGACGAGGTTGATGAGCGTCAAATAGGGGACGCTCACCTCTCCGAACAAGGCAATCCCCAGCGGAATACCGAGATTCCCCGTATTGCCGATCAATGCGGCGACGGTGGCGATGGAGCGCTCTTTGGTGTCACTAAACAAGAGTTTCGAGAGCGGTATCATGAGTAACAGTGCCATAAGCGTGATGGCGAGATACAGCGATGGAGCCAAAAGAAGATCGGTATCGATAGGGCGTTTGAGGAGTCCCCAAAAAGTGAGAAAAATTTGCAAAAAATAGACACTGAGGAGGGTGATGGTACGGTCATCTATTTTTTCTTTGAACGCCCATTTGGCACCAAAGCCGATAGCGATGAAGAGATAGATGCCCAGAAGGGAGAGAATCGTTTGCATACAAAGTATTGTAGCGAAAAACTAGTCTGCATTTTTGAGTAGGCACTAAAACCCATTTCGCTACAATCACTTTACTAAGGAGTCTCTATTATGGCTAAAGTATTAATTATCGGGGGCGGAGGGGCTGGTCTGGTGAGCGCACTCTCAGCCCACGCGGCGGGTGCCGAGGTGATTGTTATCACCAAAACCCTTCCGACACGTTCCCAAACCTCGATGGCGCAGGGGGGGATGAACGCCGTATTGGGCGGTGATGATTCGATTGCGAATCATATAGACGATACCCTCCGCTCCAGTGCAGGTTTGGGGGATGAGAAGCGGATTTCCTTTTTGTGCGAAAACGCTCCCGATGCGGTGCGATGGTGCAATTCTATGGGGCTCCCCTTTAGCCGTGATGCATCGGGTGAGATTGCCCGAAGACAGCTGGGAGGGGCATCTGCACCCAGAGCGTGTCATGCCCAAGACTATACGGGGTTGAAACTGCTGCATACGCTGTATGATCAGTGTTTAAAAGAGGGAATCACCTTTTTGAATGAACGGTTTTTGCTCAATGTGATTGTGGATGAGGGGAGCAACCGGGCGCTGGGAGCGACGTGTCTGAATATCTCTACGGGTGATGTTGAGGAGATACGTGCCGAGTGTGTTATCTTGGCGACAGGGGGTTATGCCGCGTTATACGGCAAACACTCGACGAATTCTGTGGGGAGCAGCGGTGACGGTTTGGCTGCCGCGATTCGCGCAGGTGCAAAGCTTGCCGATATGGAGTTTATCCAGTTCCACCCTACGGCGTTGAAAAGTTCCTCGATATTGATCTCTGAGAGTGCTCGAGGAGCAGGGGGCTATCTCCTCAATAGAAATAAAGAGCGTTTTACCGATGAACTTGGACCGCGCGATGCCGTTGCCCGTGCGATACACGATGAAATTGCCTCTGGCGGGGCTGTTTATCTTGATATCCGTCATTTGGGGGAAGCATTTATCAATCATGAGCTCCCGCAGGAGCGAAAACTTGCACAGATTTATGAGGGGGTTGATCCCGTACAGGATCTGATCCCGATCAAACCTGCGGCCCACTACAGCATGGGGGGGATTGAGGTTGATGATCAGTGTATGAGCCGCGTTAGCGGTTTGTTTGCTGTCGGTGAGTGTGCGAACCACAAAACACACGGAGCAAACCGTTTGGGGGGAAACTCATTGCTAGAACTGGTTGTCTTTGGTCGCCATTGCGGAAAAAGTGCTGCTGCGTATGGGGTCAAAAATCCGGCTTCCTCTATTGAAAATGATCAGCTGGCCAAAGATACCAATTTTGTCCGGGGGGTGATGTATTTCACGAACCAGATCGATTTTTATCAAAAACAGGAGATGCTCGCTAACATTTTCTATAACAATGTGGGAGTCGTGCGTGAGGATATGGGGCTCAAAGCGGTGCTTGGGGCAATACGGCAGATGCAAAAAGAGCTCCCCTTTATGGGACCGCGTGACAAGTCCAAAATTTGCAATACGAATCTGGTCGAATTTATCGAATTTGGGAATAAAATTGAGCTATCAGAAATCATTGTTGTGTGTGCGATCTCCCGCTCTGAGAGCAGGGGGGCGCATTATCGAGCGGACATTCCTGCGCGAAACGATGTGATGTTTGGAGCCCATACAATTACTTGGAGAGAGGATGGAGTACTATGCGCCGATTTTATGGAGTAGATACGATTATTAAACATGAAGAGGATGACGATTTTTACGACGATGAGGAAGAGGAAGAAAGAGAGTGGTGTGACTGATGGAAATTTTAGTAAAACGCTCACACGAAGACAATCCACAAGCATACGGCGTTGATGTTGAAAACGTGACGTTGCTCACGATTTTAAATCATATCAAAACCAAAGTGGATTCGACGTTGACCTACTCCCATGGATGCCGCAGCGGCGTATGCGGGAGCTGCGCCGTACGGGTAAATGGACGAGAAGAGCTGATGTGTGAATACAAACCAAGCGACGGCGATCTCGTAGAACCGCTGCGTAACGCTACGGTTATCCGTGATTTGGTCGTAGAGAGTTCTCATATCGAACGTTTTACTCGCCTTGCCAACGGTTGGAGTGAGAACTCACGTGAAGGAAATGTCAGCGAAGAGGAGATGGAGCGTATTCAAACGCAGAGCGATTGTATTTTGTGCGCAGCGTGTCACAGCGCCTGTCCTGTCTATGCCGTGAACCCTGATTTTATAGGCCCCTATGCCCTCACGCGCGTTTGGCGATATGTGAGTGATGTTAGGGAAAGTAGCAGTAATGAAAAAATGGGAGCCATTCAAACGAACGGGATATGGGACTGTACCCTCTGCGGCGAATGTGTCCCCGTCTGTCCGCAAAACATCGCACCCAAACAAGACATCATGATGTTGCGTACCAAAAGCGGTATGATGGGATACAATGATCCCAGTATGAATTTTGGAGGAGAGCTCGATTTCGGCTCACCTATGTTTTAGTTAAGGTTTTGGTGTGTTATACTAATGTTATAAAATTATTAGGATAATAGTATGGCATCTGAACACTCGCTCGATATTTCTGCAAAAATTGACCTACAGGCGTTTAAAGACGCGATTGCCCAATCTGAAAAAGAGGTGATCGGTCGATACGATTTCAAAGGGGTCGCCTATGAAATCAACTACCGTGAAAAAGAGAAACAACTCGTCCTCGTAGCCTCTAGCGATAACAAGCTGGATGCCCTTAAAGATGTTGTTATCGGTAAGCTGATCAAACGTGGCCTCTCCTCCAAAGCACTAGAAGAGCTTAAGACGGAAGATGCGAGCGGCGGCTCTCGAAAAGCAACCTATAAGATTGTCGATACGATTGATTCCAAAGAGGCGAAAAAAATCATTGCCGAGATTAAAAATCTCAAAACCAAAGCTTCTGCGATTATTGAAGGGGAATATATCCGCGTAAAATCCAAACAGATTGATGAGCTTCAAAAGATTATAGCCCACATCAAGGGTATGGAGTGGGAAGCGCCGCTGGTGTTTGAAAACTTCCGATAATGAAAAAATTAACCATCGCCGCCGCAGCGGAACACTTTGGGGTTTCGAAAGAAGCGATACACAATCGTATCCGTCGCGGAAGTCTGAATTGTGTTGTTGAAGAGGGGGTAAAATACGTTGCTATTGCCACGGCTAAGCCTACTCAAAACCTGGGCATCGGCCCCGATATCCGCTATACCCAGTACATTGAGCAGGAGAATGAGCGTCTTCGGGGGCGTGTTGATGTTTTGGAGAACGAAACGTCACGCCTTCGTGATCAGCGCGAGCAGATGCTGATCGATGAGCGGATCAAAGTAGAGCAGATTTACAAAGAGCGGGATGCGCAGTTGCGAAGCGTTTTGCATGTTGTTGCGACGAAGTTCCTTTCCCATGTAAATCCCGATGCGGTAATGCAAGAGGGGATGGAAAAGGGGAAAATGGATGCGATCAATGCGGATGTGGTAGAGAACGACCATTGGATATCGCTCAAAGCCTTTCTCAAACTCAAGCGGATTAAAGACAAAGAGAAGAAAAAGATCAAAAACCGTTTTGAATCACTGAGAAGTCGCGATGCCAGAATCAGCGTCCGTGATGGGAAGATCTACCTCTCTCCCTCAGCGTTCGACTACTCGGATCTCTTGGCGCCGTAAGACGATTCTTCGAACGATTCAGGGCATTAAAGCAGCTCTGGCAGATATTAAACTCGCTTCCCAGAGGGAGAGGTTTTGAACAGGTTTTGCATCGAGGGGTAAAGTGGCTTTGCTTGAGTGAATTTTCGATGAACTTATTCAGTTCCCCTCGAAATGAGCGCGCTTTTTCCCCGTCAATAAAATACTCCCCCAAACGATACGAGAGCCACAGATAGAGTGAAATCTCTTTGATCCGGTCTTCTGCCTCTTGGAGCTCTTCCATTGTGAGGGCAAACGCCCCTAAATGGGCAGGGGCAATGTAGGCGATCGGTTTTCCCTGTTCCAGCGCTTTAACATAACGCTCGAAGGCTGCCATCACAAGGGGTGAACCCGTTGAGAGAGGCGCCGTGGCAAGGGTGTATTTGGTTTTCATGTCCAAATCGTAACGGTCGGCGATGGCGGATGCTTCGCTCATCGATTCGAGATTGGCGGCACGGAACGGCCCTTCAAATTTCATATTTTCGACAAAAAATTGGATGATGGCCGAGAGCGATTTCTCTTCGAGGATGTTCGAAACGAGCATGATGTGATCAAAATTTGCCATGACATTGAAAGGGATCGAAATCGTATCGGCTTCCTGAGTAAAGAGGGCTCCTACTTTTTTGAGAACATCACTGCTGATTCCCCCTACGTATCCCTGTTCACTCAACCCATAGCGCCCTGCGCGCCCCGATATCTGCTGTACTTCGCTGGCGGTTAAACTGCGCTGCGACTGTCCGTCAAATTTGTCGGCTTTGGAGAAGAGAAGTGTTTTGATCGGCAGATTCAGCCCCATGGCAATGGCGTCGGTGGCTACGAGAATGTCGGTCTCCCCCTCGCGAAATCGGCGCGCCTCTTCACGGCGTACTTCGGGGCTTAGGTTGCCGTAGATAATGCTCGTGCGGTAGGTGCTGGATATCTGCTGCTTGATCCGCAAGGCGCTGGAGCGGCTAAAGGCGATAATGGCCGTTTTGGGTTCTATCTTATCGATAGAGACCGGTGATCTCATCAGTTCGAGCGGATTTTTACGCTCAAACTCTACGATTTCCAGAGGTTCGCCCAGATACTCGGCAAGGGCGACGATGGCGTTGAGGGCGTTGGGGGATCCGGTCATGATGACGGTTTTTGCGGGAGCCCCGATGATGGCGTTGGCCCATGCCCATCCGCGGTCGCGATCCCCGATCATCTGTACTTCGTCGATTACACAGCTGTCCACTTCGACTTCAAAATTGAGCATCTCAATCGTTGAGCTGATATGGGTGGCATCCTCATCGATGAGCTGTTCTTCGCCGGTG
>JAUXSZ010000129.1 GCA_030679635.1 Sulfuricurvum sp.
TTCGCATCACCGGTGCTGATGCCGGTTCTGTTGCTCTAGCCATGACTAACACCGTTGCGACTACCACCAACACCACCGCGTATAAATACCAATATGCATCCAATGCCGTCGATCTTGCCAATAACCTGACTCCTATCAATACCACATTCAGAACCACTGAACAGCTCAGAATCATCATGCAAGAGCATGCGCAGCTCGTCACGGGAGCCACGGGTGCTGAAGTCACTATCAATGATCGAGGGCAATACAAGGTAACCAATAGTAATGATGGCGATGCTTTCCAAGAAGATCTCAAACTTCAAGTTACTGCGTTCAAGGATGCGACTGGAAACATTACCAAAAACGAACGATTTACTGAAGTCATGCAATCGCTCAATGGAGCGTTAGTGGAGGGGAGCACCGGGCTTCGTCTCTCTCAAGGCCTCAATGCCGCGACGCACTCGGCGAGTATCGACATCTACGATTCACTCGGAAGTAAGCACACCCTCAAAATGGATTTTCGTAAAACAGGGGTAGATTCCGTCACGGGAGCGACCTGGAGCATGAAACTCTCCGTCCCTGCCCCAGGCGAGATCAGTACCCTCCCCCCGTTAAACGAAATTGACGGTCAAATTACGTTTTCTGCGGATGGATCATTGTCCTCCTACACCCCAACCAATGTTAACTTTACCGGAAACAACGGCTCTTCTCCCAATCAAAATGTCAACATCAAACTGGGAACATCCAATGCATTTGATGGTGTCACCAGTTTTGATGCGACCTCAGGGACCAGCGGTATTTCCCAAGACGGTTTTCCAGGCGGGGACTTGGTCGGTATCCGAATCGACCAAAGCGGTACGTTAGTCGGATCATTTTCTAATGGACGATCATTTGGTTTGGCACAAATCGGAATGGCGAAATTTACCAACAATGAAGGACTTGTGGGTGATGGCGGAAACGTTTATCTTCAATCGGCCAACTCAGGCGATCCGATCATCGGTACGGCGGCAACAGCAGGACGCGGATTTATGCAGTCTTCGGCACTCGAAGCCTCCAACGTCGATTTGTCCAAATCGTTGACCAACCTCATCATTATTCAACGGGGTTACCAGGCGAACGGTAAAACGATTACGACATCGGATACCCTTTTGGAAACACTTTTAGGTATTAAACGATAATTTTAGGGGGATGGCTGCCGGGGGATGAACCCGACCTGCTTGAATCTTAAGGAGTATACAGAGGAATAAAAACTCCCCTTTGACGCGGCTCGTGTCAACTGGGATGTTTGAATTATCCAATAATTTAGTAAACGAATGGCAATAAAGCTATAATTGCACATGCGATGGCGAACCCTCAAAAAAACCACTCAATCAGTTCCAAACAAAAGTCCCAAAATAGAGTATGCTCCCTTTGCCCCCAGAGCACTCGGATTTCTTACCGATATTTTTATGATCGGTTTGCCGATTTCTCTTATCCTGATGGCTGTTTTCGGATACGATCAGATGCATACAGCGGGTGCGCTCGACGTGATCACCCACAATGAAAAAGCCCTTCACCATCCCCCAAACCCCCTCACCTCCATCGCTCAAATTGTTTTATTTATGATGATCACCGTTGAGCTATGGCACCGATACACCCAGACCCCGGGAAAAAAACTCGTCCATATCCGCGTAGTGGATGCTAAAACACTTAAACCCGCATCCTACTGGAAACTGTGCTTGCGTTTTGTGGGCTATTTTCTCTCTCTGATCTCTTTGGTCGGATTTTTCATCGGATTTTTCCGCAGAGACAAGCGGTGCCTCCACGATCTTCTCAGCGGCACTGCCGTCATTCGAGAGGGCTGACATGTCCATCATCATCGGGGCCTTCTATTTTTTCTACTTTGCCCTCATCGGCGTACACATTATCTTCGTCCCCAAGATTCTCTCTATGGTAGGCTACAGCGCCGTCGATATCGGAATCATCTTTGCCTCTGCCCCTTTGGTACGATTTGTCGTCCCCTTTTTGTTTTTAAAGGGGTTCAAGCTCGATCAGAAAGCATTTCTCACAGCCCTCATCCTTATGGTGCTAGGGGCTGTTTCGTTTTACCCTTCCCTGACCTCTTTTTGGCCGTTGCTGATGAGCAACATCGTTTTCGGGATCGGTATTTCACTGCTCCTCCCCTACATCGAAGTCATTGCCTTGGAACGTATCGGAAAAGAGAGCTACGGAAAAATACGTCTTTTTGGATCACTGGGCTTTATCGCCGTAGCTTTGGTCCTCGTCCGTTATCTGGATGAGCCCAAAATCGGGATTGATTTTTTAATCGCGATGGCATTGGCCAGCAGCATACTGGGGGGATTGATCGGTTCGTTGGAAAACAAGAAGAGCGCAGCCATCGCAGAAATTAGCGACCAAAGCCAGACCTTCAATCCCTTAGCGCATCTAAGCCTCTGGATTGGCTTTTTATTGATGCAGGTGAGCTTTGGCCCGTTTTATAATTTTTTTACGATTTACGCAACCGACCACGGCGTATCTTTGAACACAACGGTATGGCTGTGGAGCTTTGGCGTACTGGCTGAAATTATTATGTTTTATTTTCAAGGGCCCCTTCTGCGGTTCAATCTTTTTCGGCTCCTGCAGCTGACGGCACTTTTTACGGCGATTCGCTGGCTGATCGTTGCCCTTTTCCCCGAAAACCTCACCCTTCTTTTCTTTGCACAGAGTTTACATGCCCTCAGCTTTGCACTGTTTCATACGGCGGCGATTAGCATTTTGTTCTCTTTGTACCGCTCAAAACGGCTTGCACAACAATTTTTCTTTGGGATATCGTATGGACTTGGGGGATTTTTGGGGGCTTTAGGAGCGGGGGTACTCTATCAATACGCCCCTGCTTGGCTCTTTGTCGGAGGGGCGATTGCCGCATTAGCGGCGGCAATTTCCTTTAGCGTACATTTCAAGAAGAACTGAGAAGTTCCTCTCTTCGGACATGCAGTTCCATCTGCGGAAACGGTATCGAGATTTGGTGCTTGTCAAATTCCAGCTTGACGGATTCGGTAATCTCAAACATCACGTCCCAGTATCCCTCTACAGCAACCCAAGGGCGTGCAAAAATCTGGACCGAATTAGGGCCAAGGGCCCCTACCGCGACCACAGGAACCGGTTCTTTAAGAACCCTGGGATGATCTAAAAGAATCTGCATGACAACCTCTTTTGAAAGCTTCAGATCATCTTTGTAATCAATGTCGAAAACCATATCGATGCGGCGTCTGTTGTTGCTGGTATAGTTGATAATATTCCCCGCAACCAAGGTTCCATTGGGAATGATAATGGAACGGTTGTCGGCCGTAGTCAGTGTCGTTGAAAAAAGGTTCATGGAATCCACCGTTCCCATGACTCCCGATGCTTCGATAAAATCTCCCACTTTAAACGGACGGAAAAAGATAATGAGCACCGCAGCACCGACATTTGAAAGTGTGTCTTTGAGTGCCAGTCCCACGGCGAGTCCCGCTGCTCCAAATACCGCAATAAAGGAAGTTGTCTGAACGCCTAGATTGCTGATTGCAGCAATGACGATGACGATAATAAGAGCAACATACGTCACATTCGCCACAAATGAGATGAGCGTCGGATCAACACGCCCTTTGTCCATCCCCTTCTTGATCAAAACAACCATTTGGCTTGCAATCCATTTCCCGATCAAAAATATGAGAAGGGAACCCAGAATTTTAATCCCGTATTCGGTCCCGTACTGAACTGCCAAATCGGTATATTTTTCCATTTGCGCTACCATGAGGTTTTCTCCTTATCGATATTCTACG
>JAUXSZ010000136.1 GCA_030679635.1 Sulfuricurvum sp.
ATTGCCGTTACTTTTCCTGCACGAGGGGCGAGAACATCAATTTCCATCTTCATCGCTTCTAAAACCATGATCTTATCTCCAGCATTTACGGAAGACCCAACCGCTGCAACAAGTTTGAAAACAGAACCCGGAAGTTCAGAACGGATCTCATTTGCATTAGCAACAGGGGCTGCTACCGCAACTGGAGCAACCTGCGCTACCGCTACTGGTGCTACTGATTGGACATTTGCGTTTCCATTTACGATTTGCACATTGTATTGTTGTCCGTCTACGATTACCGTGTAAGTACCATTTGCCATAGTGAAATTCTCCTGTAGTGTTGATTGAAGTGATTCTGGCACTTTCGGGCCATTTTTTCGTACATTGACGGTTGCTTCCCCTTTGAGAAAAGCAATCCCTTTGACATCACATGAAGCCGCAATGAAAATATTTTCATCCGTCGCGTCAAGTCCTTCTTCTTCTAAATATTTTGTCCAGTACGCAATCGATTTTTTCTCATCACGATCCGCAATGTCGATAGCATTTTCACTGGTAGGGTCAAGCTTCAATTGCTCTTGAGCGATACGGATGACTTCCGCATCAGGAGCCGTAGGGGTTCTACCGAAGTAGCCCAATACCATTTTCCCATATCCAGGCGCTATTTTTTTCCATGGACCCATCAACGCATTGTTAAGAGCCTGCTGGAAATAGAATTGGGATACCGGAGTAACCGAGGTACCGTATCCCCCTTTTTCTACCACTTCACGCATCGCACGAATAACCTCAGGATAACGGTCTAACATATTGTTGTCACGCATCATTTGTGTATTCGCCGTCAATGCACCGCCCGGCATTGGCGAAAATGGAATGAGAGGTGAGACTTGCGTCGCTTCTGGCGGAAGAAAATAATCTTTCAAACAATCGCCGAGAACATCTTCGTATTGAAGAATTTTTTCCAACTCTAATCCACCAAGATCGAAATTTTTTCCCTTAACCGCATGCAGCATGGTCAAAATATCCGGTTGTGACGTACCGCCGCTTACAGGGCATGCCGCCATATCGATACCATCGATACCCGCATCCAAAGCCGCAAGGTAACACGCCACGCTCACACCCGCTGTTTCATGCGTATGAAGACGCAAATGCGTCCCCTCAGGAACCAGTTTACGTGCCATTTGTATCGTCTCGTAAACTTTTTGCGGACTTGAGGTACCGCTGGCATCTTTGAAACAGATTGAATGGTACGGAATCCCTGAATCCAAAAGGCTGCGAAGTGTTTTTTCATAGAACGCAACATCATGTGCTCCGACACATCCCGGAGGAAGGTCCATCATGGTTACCACTGCTTCGTGCTTTAATCCGTGATGAACGATACGCTCCCCTGAATATTTGAGGTTTTCAATATCATTGAGCGCGTCAAAGTTACGGATAGTGGTTGTTCCATGCTTTTTGAACATTTTGGCATGCAGATCAACCATCTCGCGGCTTCCCGTATCGAGCATGACAGTATTGACACCCCGAGCAAGGGTCTGAAGATTTGCATCCGGTCCTACGATGGCTCGGAAGCGGTCCATCATATCAAATGCATTTTCATTTAGATAGAAAAAAAGGCTTTGAAAACGGGCACCGCCTCCAAATTCAAAATGGGTAATTCCAGCTTCTTTCGCGGCTTCTACTGCAGGAAAGAAATCATTCATTAATACCCGCCCGCCGAAAACGGATTGAAAACCGTCACGGAACGTAGTGTCCATTACGTCGATGTATTTTTTTGCCATTTACAGTATCCCTATTTCTTGATGTTTTTGTGGTGATGAATCGCGGCTACTAGAGCAGCAAGTCCTAACGAACCATTGTTTTGTACCGCCGTTTCCATTTCATGGTGATGAAGGGCTACTGCGATAGCCGCCACTTTCGCTCTTACATCGTCATTGGCATGATGATGAAGCGCTGTGGCGATTGCTGCAACTTTAGCACCTTCTGAATGTTCGTCAGGGAGTGAATCACCTCCAGTGAGCGAATTATCTCCTGCACACACTTGTAACTTTGAGAGATTTTTGGCTTGAAATACGTTTAAATATTTCATTACTTTGGTTAGTAATTCCACGTCCCACTGTCCCTTGTTTAATTTGCACGCGTTAATACGTTGACGTGATTCTAGTATAATCTTCATTAAAAAAGTTTTACTATTCCTCTTTCAATGAAGCTATAAGAATATTTCGTTACAATCCGCGCCAATAATTACATTCTAAATAGAAGAGGTACCCTTATGGATCTTAGCAAAATCGGATACGGTGAAAATCCAGATAAAGTCAAAGCAATTATTGAAATTGCCTGCGGATCAAACATCAAATACGAAGTGGAAAAAGAGAGCGGTGCTTTAGTGCTTGACCGTGTCATGCACTCAGCAATGTATTATCCGGCAAACTACGGCTTTGTCAACAAAACACTTTCCCAAGACGGCGATCCGGCGGACATCTTGATCCTTACAGAGTATCCTATGGTAGAGGGGTGTGTTACTAACTGCCGTTTAGTGGGTGTTTTGATCATGGAAGACGAAAGCGGTATCGATGAAAAACTCCTCGCGGTTCCAACCTCAAAAATTGACCCTACGTTCGATGAGATTCAAGATCTTGAGGATATTCCAAAACATACTTTGGCAAAAATCAAAAACTTCTTTGAAACCTACAAAATACTTGAGCCTAATAAATGGGTAAAAGTACAAGGTTTTGAAAACAAAGCTGTGGCAACCAAAATTTTGCAAGATGCCATCAACAATTATAAAGAGTAAATGCAATAATGATCGATTTTACTTCACCGGAATTTTATTCCTATACTATTTTCGGCGTGATTCTCAATTTCGTCTTTTCTATGGCGCTTGGGGTTTATCTCAGTAATAATATCGGCGTTGAAGAGATGGTCCTCTCCAAAGGGGATCAGGAGCAACCGTGGTGGATGTTCCTAACGCTTATTATCCCTTTTGCCAAAATGACCATTACCCTCTATCGCGTTGCTATTTTGCAGTTTTATTTTCTCAATGAGGGAAAAACCCACAAAGACTTTTGGGTTTATCTTACCAGTAAGTAGTCTCCAAAGCGTTAGCGCTTCTTCTCAATGCACTTTTGAAGAATATCACTCTCGTGAATTCTCTCTTTTTTCTTTTGCCCCCGTAAAAGAGCCCGTTTTAACCTTTCATTCCACTCTTTATTATTGTACTTCTCATCCACTACCGCCAATCCTTCGTTTAACAACATCTCACTAAAGCTCTCAGGACCATTCGCATACAAAATGCATCCGTTATCGTTTTTTTCATAATGGTACGTTTGATGAAGATGTAAATGCTCTTGTGCATACAGTCGCTCGTGCGGATGAGAGACATAAAAAGCATCCACACTCTTTTGACACTCAGAGACCGAGGCTGCATCACGGATCATCCCTTCAATCGTTTTAATTCCATGAGATTCGCACCGAATCGGACTATTATGATCCAAGAGCGTCATCGCAGAGTTATTTTCGATGCTCGTCAGATGTCCTAGCATAATTTCACCATTTAACGATGTAGCAAAGCAAAAAAATACGGCATAAAGTTTTAATCGTGTTTCTTTTTTACACATAGAGCTACTTTTCCTTCATTTTTAACTTAATTCTAGCTTATTTTTACACTCAAACTTAAAGCAACTGCTGCATAAGTAACATACAGTAACAACAAACACCCATATTATCAGCGAAACTTAATATTAGTTTTCCCTATGCATAGGGGCAAATCGACTATTTTGATAACTTTTTCTTAACTAAATCATTTACCAACATCACACCCTACTGAGAGCTCATCCAATGGTTTAAACTTTCACTACCAAAATAAGGAGGTATTAATGTTGAAATTCATTTCTATTATAATACTTTTCACACTTGCATCCTTTGCAAATGATACGAGCAATAAGATGACGTCAAAACAGCTCCATGTTTTGCAAACCATACGCGATGTCGCTAAAAGTATACCCGATAAACATGGGACAACCTATGAGAATACCCTTAGTGCTATTTGCATCACCGAAAGCGATGCCGGAGACAACCTGGTCGGTGACTATCACCATAAAAAATCGATTACCAAAGCCTCTCTTGGAGCCATGCAAATTCGTGTTAATACGGCTCGACATGTTTCCCAATACGTTAAAAAGCTTCACTGGATCAATAAGCTAAGCGACATTCAAATTGCAGCTCGTTTATTAGGTGATATCCGTCTTTCAGCTAAAATCGCTACCCATTACGTAGTACTCCTACATGAACAGCGCAGCAACTCGTTTCATGCGGTTAGCGGATACAACGGCGGCATGAACAACCACCCGTACTACAACAGAGTTATGAAAAATATGGCCGTTGTTGATCGCCTCGTCTCTTCGGGTAAATTGTCCTAATTTTT
Source organism: Sulfuricurvum sp. (assembly GCA_030679635.1). GTDB lineage: Bacteria > Campylobacterota > Campylobacteria > Campylobacterales > Sulfurimonadaceae > Sulfuricurvum. Next base: position 4,397 of record JAUXSZ010000136.1, read on the forward strand.
ATATCTGACTCAAATCAGCTATAATATTCCTAATACGATTTGGAAGGCTGTTTTATGGATGACGAAAAGCTAAAACTTATTCTCGCAGCTCTTGGGGGATTGGTTTTTAGTCTTATTTTCATTTTACTCGCTTTCGTTTTACCTCTCAAAGATCGTTCAATCAACGCAAGTATTCAAGCCAAACATACGTTGGAAAAAATATCCAAAGGGATCCGAGACGGACAATACCGTCCACCTCCTGACGAAAAGAAAAAAACTTCATATCATCCATAGCAAGGGTCGCTCTTTTTAATAGAATTTCTGCTGAAATACCCATGATGACCGAATCTATTATCCGTTTATCGCTACTATACGGTTTACTTTTTTTATTCTGAGGACATTATGAGTCAAATTTTTCTTCTAGCCTTTCTAATTGCTATTTTTTACTGGGTGTACAAAAGCTACTCACGCTATGATGCGAGCGAATATTCTCAAAAGCAGTTTCAAGGATTTATCCTCACCAAAGCAGCGCTTGCCAAAAGTGAACTCGGGCTTTTTGTCGCATTGGTGGCCAAA
>JAUXSZ010000145.1 GCA_030679635.1 Sulfuricurvum sp.
TCCCTTTGGAATACAATATTCTTAATTTGCCCTATGAAGTATATGCGAAAGAACGCGGTGCTTCTTGGTCAAAACATATGTAACGCTAACAGGAGCAAAAAATGGAAGAAAAAAACGAACTTAACGACATTATCCTAAACAAAGGCGGGTCCAATTCTGGAAGTAAAAAGCTTCTATTGGCCATTGCTACCTTTACCTTGATCCTTATTATTGTATTGGTCATTATGAACTCACTTAAAAATGATGAAGTACAAAAGTCGCCACAGGCCATCCTTCCGCCGGAGCCAACAGCGCCGACTGAGATCATCAATGATCCTCTTTTCGAACCTGTTGAAGTCATTCAAGAAGGGAATGAAACCGCACAAGCGACTGACCTCAATCAAATAGCACAAAAGATAAAAGAGGAGTCTATGCAAAATACTCCCGCAGTTCAGAATACTGCAGCTATAGTACCGGTACAGACGAGTATCCCCATGACGCAAACAACGGTTCAATCTGCTCCTAAACCTGCACCTGTTGTTACCGAAAAACAAAATATTGCCCCATCTGTTGCAAAAGCTCAACCGATAGTAAAAGCAGAGAAAGCGCACGGAACAGCCGTCATTAAGCACGTTTCTCCTTCTAAACCGGCACCGACTAAAAAAACCGTCCAAGCAGCTGCGGTTCCTGCACCTAAAAAAGCTCCCACTAAAGGAGCCGTTGCCCCAGTTGTGTCGGCAAAAGTAACTGATACCAAGGCTGAGACCAAAAATACGGTCACACCGACTGCTTCACAGGCAACCTATTACATTCAAGTCGGATCGTTCACCAATGAGCCGAATAAAGCATTGTTTGATCGACTCAATGCCAGCGGAATGAAATACACAACACAAAAATCTGGCTCCGTCACAAAAATCATGGTCGGCCCGTTTCAAGGGGAAAAATCCGTCCAGGATGCGTTGGGTACGGTTCGCCAAAATGTTGAGGCAAAAGCTTTTAAGATAAAGGGATAATGTGATTCACTCTCACCGTTTTACTCTTGATCAATTTGCCCCCATCACTATTTATGAGAAGCTCAAGGAGCTTTTCCCTAGCGAAATTTCTTTTCTTTTCGAAAGTGCCGGAAACAGTAACGGCAATTACACGATCATAGCCCTTGGCGCCCGGGAGCGCCTCTCTTATTCGGAAGGTATCGCCCATTATTGCGATTTTGATGGGAATAACACTGTCCTCTCTGAATCTCCTTTTGAATTTTTAAAACGCTATTATCGTAGGTGTGATCGTGACTATTATCGTGCCCAATCAAAAGAATTAGAGGTTGGATACGTCGATGGATTTATCGGCTATATCGGCTATGACATGGTGCAGGTATTTGAGCCTACTCTCACCAAATCCATGAATCATTTGGTGGATCAGACCGAGATTCCTGACATGGATTTAATTCTCCCGAAACTGGTGGTTGTTGTCTCCCATAAACACTCCACTATTACTCTCATCACTACTCTTTCAACCATGAACGAGCAATTTGGCATGATCGAAAATGAACTCAAATCGACGTATCACTACACCCCATTGATTCCCATCCAAAACGATCAGGGCGGCGATTTTATTTACACCAAAGATCAATTTTTTGAGATGGTTGACCGATCCAAAGAGATGATTCGAAGCGGCGATGTTTTCCAAATCTTAATGACCAATCGCTATATTCGCAATGCGACCGTTGATCCGTTTAGTTTTTATCGTGTATTGCGTATTAAAAATCCCTCTCCCTATATGTATTTGATGGAGTACGGGCCCTTCAGTATCGTAGGCAGTTCGCCCGAAGTGATGGTTAGACTGGACGATGGCGATATCCTATTGCGCCCCATTGCCGGCACTCGTAAACGCGGTGTCAATAAACAGCGCGATTTAGAACTCGAAGAGGAGCTGCTGGCCGATCCAAAAGAGTTGGCTGAACATTTGATGCTGATCGATTTGGGTCGTAACGATGTGGGTCGCGTTGCCAAGACAGGAACCGTACGGGTCGAAGAGATGATGCATGTCGAGCGTTATTCTCATGTTATGCACATTGTCTCTGATGTCCATGCACAGCTACGTGATGACAAAGACATGTTCGATCTTCTTGCGGCAACCTTTACCGCAGGAACGATGACGGGGGCACCTAAAATTCGGGCCATGGAGTTAATCGCGCAGTTTGAAGGGGTAAAACGTGGTTTCTACAGCGGAACCATCGGCTATTTTGGATTTGATGGCAACATGGATACGGCAATCACCATCCGTACAGCACTTATCAAACCTGATAAAATCATCCTCCAAGCAGGTGCCGGCATCGTTGCCGACTCCGTACATGAACTCGAGTACCTTGAAGTCACCAACAAGCTTGGAGCCCTCACCAGTACACTGAACGATCTCACGAAACCACAGTAATGCAGCTGTTCACTATTTTCGGCAATCCGGTGAGTCACTCACGCTCTCCGTTGATGCACAATTATGTTTTTAAGAAACGCGGGATAGATGCGTGTTATACACGCACTCAACTCTCGGATGGATCAAAACTTCGGGATGTTTTTTTTGCCAAAGGGCTTAGCGGTGCCAACGTGACGGTTCCTCACAAAGAGGCAGCATTTGGCGCATGCGATGAAATACGAGGAATTGCCAAAGAGATCGGTGCCGTCAATACCCTGATCAATGAAAACGGCCGTCTTATCGGCTACAACACCGATGCCGATGGCTTTATTGCGACGATTCAATCGTTTGGTACTCTTAAAAATGCCTTGATCTTAGGCGCAGGAGGAACGGCAAGAGCACTCGCTACCGTTTTACGCCGACATACGATTGAGCCCGTCATCCTCAATCGCTCTTCGGGTCGTTTGGACTATTTTAGTGAAAACGGTTATCAAGCCTACAGCTGGGAGACATTTACCCCCGATGCCTATGATCTGATTATCAATACCACATCAGCCGGATTGAGTGATGATCTATTGCCTCTAAGCGCCCCGTTACTGACCCAATTGCTTTCACGTTCACGCTGCGCTATCGATGTCATCTACGGTAAAGAGACCCCGTTTTTACACGAAGTCAAACGGGCCGAACTTCCTTTTAAAGACGGCTCAGACATGCTTTTAGAGCAGGGAGTACTTGCCAATCATCTCTTTATGCACGGTACTGTTTCAACCGATACCATACGCCCAATCATGCAGCAAAGTTTTTTGTACTAAAACGCTATAATACGGTATCTTAATGCAAAGGCTCTTCCTATGTGCCGTTTTCACCAGCTTACCAGTGCTGACAAAATCCTCCTCCGAGATCAACTGCTCGCGTATGCCGCTTTAATCGGAGGAAAAAATTCTTTTTTAAAACTTCTAGAGACCATTAAAAACACCTCTCCTCATCCACTTATCGCAAAAAACTCATTGCTCAGATTTCCAAAAGGGCTTATCAAGTGGAATAAAACTGTCCATCGGGATAATCTCACAATTCTAGGTACCCGCATCAATGCCCGTACCGAAGAGAATCAGAATCTGATGGTCTCAAAAGAGGACAAATCGTACAAAAACGTCATCAATATGCTCCGCTCTCTGGGGCCATTAAACTTTACCGTAGCGATGAATAATGAAGCAGATGGCAAAGGGTTCACATTCAAAGCGTTTGATATCATCGATGAAGATACCACTGTTATGAATCCGATATTTGAAATTTTCTTTTTCTGCCCTGTAAACGTGACGAAAAAGGTGCTCAATTTCACCGATTCACACACCGATGCTGAAGAAGTCAGCGAAGAAACCAGCGAATAAAGAACTCTTTTGAAAATTGACGGACGTTTTTGGCTTACCAAAGATGGGCAAAGTTTTTTAGGTACAGGGCGCATTGAACTGCTGGATAAAATCGATCAAACCGGTTCCATCAATGCGGCAGCCAAAGAGATGAAAATGAGCTATAAGGCGGCGTGGGAACGGATCAACGGGATGAATGCCTTGGCAAGTCAACCTCTCATAGAGCGGCTCACAGGAGGGCGTGGGGGCGGAGGAACGAAACTCACCCCCTATGCGCGAGAGCTGATCGCCACCTATCATCGTCTGGGCGAACTTCACCGTCAATTTATCGACCGCTTTTCCGAA
>JAUXSZ010000149.1 GCA_030679635.1 Sulfuricurvum sp.
GGTTGTCCGCGATGCGTGTGAAGCAGGTGCGAATATCATTATAACCGGAGCAGGACTTCCGACCAATATGCCGGAGTTTACGGCCGATTTTCCGGATGTTGCGTTGGTGCCGATTGTCTCATCACCGAAGGCCCTTTCGATTATTTGCAAACGATGGCAAAAGAGATACAACCGTCTTCCGGATGCTGTAATTCTTGAGGGGCCAAAAAGCGGAGGGCATCAGGGGTTTACCTATGAACAGTGTGCTATGGATGAATACCAGCTTGAAAACTTAGTGAAACCGGTTGTCGAAGAAGCAGCATTATGGGGCGGTATCCCTGTTATTGCTGCCGGCGGTATTTGGGATAAGAATGACATTGATGAAATGATGAAGCTGGGGGCTAGCGGCGTTCAGATGGGAACACGCTTTATTGGGACCTTTGAGTGTGATGCGCATCAAAATTTCAAGCAAGTATTGCTTGATGCCAAAGAAGAAGACATTACCCTGATGAAATCGCCTGTTGGTTACCCGGCACGGGGAGTACGTACCAATCTGCATGGCCTCATTGATACGCGTACGGGACCTGCCATCAAATGCATCTCCAACTGTGTTGCTCCATGTAATCGTGGTGTTGAGGCCAAGGAAGTTGGTTTTTGTATTGCGGATCGTCTCAGTGATGCCTATTTCGGAGATTTAGAATTAGGTCTTTTCTTCTCAGGAAGTAATGGTTACCGTATTGATAAAATCATCTCCGTCAAAGAGTTGATGGAGAAATTGACACAAGGCGAATAAGTTTTGAAGTTAGGACACATTTTTTTTCTTATTGTACTGTTGATATCGCTAAACGCCATCGCGGCAGATGATGTGTCTCGGTTAGAAACCGCTAAAAAAGCGCTTCAAAGTAATGATGAAATTGAACAGTTTCGTGGTTACAACGAATGTAAAACGATCTATCTTCGTGCAAATTTGAACAAAAATACGAATTTGGCCCGCGATGCACTGATCGGAATCGTCAAAGGCGGTGATATCCTTGGAATTGATGTTGCTAACTATAAAAGAGAATTGGCAAAACTTCAGCCTTCTCTCCCGGCTTCCATTCCGGCAGCAATACCTACTGCGGTA
>JAUXSZ010000158.1 GCA_030679635.1 Sulfuricurvum sp.
GGAAACGCCCGGTCCCATTCCGAACCCGGAAGCTAAGACCCTCTTCGCTCATAATACTGCATCTTTCAGGTGTGGAAACGTAGGTCGCCGCCTGGCCTCAGATTTAACTCCCCTTTTTACAATAATCACCTCTTCTTTTACTTAATCCAATTTTTTATTATCATTGCAATTATTATTTTCACCCTTGACTCTTTCTTGTTTAGAAGCTACAATGACCGTATCCGAATTTATAAGGTTATTTATGGTTAAATTTTTTCTTGCATTTTTTCTTTTCTCTTCCTTGCTTTTTTCAGCCATTAATGTAAACAGAGCAAATTCGGCACAGCTTCAAACACTCAATGGCATCGGGCCTACGAAAGCTCAGGAGATTATTAATTATCGTAAATCGCATGGTGGCTTTAAAACAGTGGATGAATTGGTAAATGTAAAAGGTATCGGACCAAAAACACTTCTTAAAATGAAATCACAGGTTGCTATCCGCTAAGGGATGTAGATCTTATCGATCAACTCTTGGTATTCGCTTTTTGACGTGCTCTCAGCCGTAATACCTCCTCCGCTTTTATACATAAGTCCTTCTTCTGTTTGTTCTATATATCGGATAGAAACAGCGCTGTACAGGTTCTTTCCATCAAAATAACCGAAGACACCGCTAAAGTATCCTCTCTCATAACCTTCGATGTCTTCGATAATTTCTACACTCTTTTTTTTCGGTGTTCCGCTTATACTGCCTGCTGGTAAGAGTGCGTGGATTATTTCGCCTATATTCTCTTTCCAATTATCATACAGCTGTCCACTTATATGTGAGCTGACTTGGTGCAGTCTTTTCTTTCCTGTTTCTATTGTTGTTATGTAGCGGAACTCTTCTACACGGATATCTCTTCCTACAATTCCTAAGTCATTACGTAACAAGTCGACAATCATGGTATGCTCGGCAAGCTCTTTTGGATCATTTAGTATGTGATCTATTGCATCGGGAATATCGGCATCGATAGTCCCTTTCATCGGATAGGTATGTATTCGATTTGCTACAATGGTTATAAAAGGTTCTGGAGAGAAGCAGACAAATTTTTCACCTACTCGTAATTTATAGGGAGCATTCGCCATGGTATATATTTCACGTAGGGAGAGGTTTGTGGTGATATGGGTTGGTTGTGTTAGGTTCAAAAGATAGGTATTGCCGGCTTGTATATGTTTTTGGATTTGATTGAATTTTGCGTTATAGTCTTCAAAGTTAATTGGATGAAAATTTGGTGTATGAGGAATATTTTTATCACTGCGTGTGTCATTGAATGAAAATTCAATATCGTGATCACTCAGTTCATCAAGAGGAGAGCAGTGAAATTTTTCTCCCTTGAAATCACTGTAAAAGAAGGCAGGTATGCCTTGTGATACTAATTGACTCAGCAACGTGTACATTACGCTATTAAAGCCTTGAGAACCGCCATTCGGATTGAGACACCGTTCTTGACCTGTTCAAGAACTTTGCATCTCGGATCACCTAGCATGGCATCATCGATGTCGATGTTGCGGTGAACAGGTCCTGGATGCATAATGACAATATCTCTGTCTTGAATCATTTTTTTGGTGATGCAAAAATCGTTGGCATAATCTTTGAGAGAGCCATAAGTTTGATGGGAGTGGCGCTCCGTTTGGGTACGCAAGCTCATAATGGCATCGACATTGTCAATAATATCATGAAGATTATGCGTTGTTTGCAGGGTTGTAATTGGTAAAAAGTGTGGTGGAGCGACGAGGGTGATTTCCATTCCGAAACGTGTTAAGAGCTCAATATTGCTGTTGGCAACACGGGAGTTTTTGATATCTCCGACGATAGCGATCTTTTTACCTGTCACGTCACCAAAATGTTGTTTGAGAGTAAAGAGA
>JAUXSZ010000178.1 GCA_030679635.1 Sulfuricurvum sp.
AGAGTAAAGAGATCCAAAAGGGCTTGTGTGGGGTGAGCATGAGCTCCATCACCTGCATTGATGATGGATGCATTGGTATGTTGAGCGAGAGTGTGGGGAACACCTGCATGCGCATGACGTACAATCATGGCGTGGGGCCCCATTGCATCAAGATTGGCAGCGGTATCGATGAGACTTTCCCCTTTTTGCGTAGAGCTTTTTTGGACATCCAGATGAATCACTTCAGCGCCAAGACGTTTTGCCGCGATTTCAAAAGAGCTTTTGGTACGTGTCGAGTTTTCAAAAAAGAGGGTGATAATTATTTTTTCGCGCAGTATGGGATCAAATCGACCGTCACTAAAACGGGAGGCATCCTCTAAAACGGCATTGATTTGGTCAAGGGTAAAATCGTCGGTACGGATTAGATGACGCATACGCTCTCCTGAATGTTTTCTTGTCTTATTTTAGCTAATAATGCTTGAGCCAGCGCTGTGTTGTCTCGTCCAATTAAATAGAGTGAATTGAAATGGGTTTTAAAATAGGGGAGTGAGGTTTGGGTAAAACTTTCATCCCCAGATCGGCAATTAAATGCCCACAAATAAGGGAGATTCTCTTGTTTAAGTGCATTTATACTGAGCAACGTATCGTTGATGCAGCCGAGTTTACAGTGGGTTACGAGAAGAGTAGTTGCTTTAAAATGGTGCGCGAGATCGATCATCATCAGCTCTTCATCGAGGGGAACCATGAGGCCGCCTGCTCCTTCTATGAGGACAATATCGCAGAGGGATTCGATTTTTTCTAATGCGTGATCAAAAAGATTCAAGTCTATTTTTTTCCCTTTATTGGCAACATAGGGGGCCGCGGGAAGTGAGCATGAAAGAGAGACAATGTCATTGATTCGAAGAGCTTTGAGTTGAGGGTTAAGAACTTGTGCATGCTTGAGCAGTAAGCTTCCATCTGCAGGGAGGCCGTTTACCCCTGTTTCGATTGGCTTGTAAACTCCTACCCGAAGCCCCATTTTTGTGAAAGCTTCCAGGAGCTGTATTGTTGTATAGGTTTTACCGACATTGGTATTCGTTGCGGTGATGAAAATTCGTTGAGACAAGGATTTGCCCTTTTGGCTATAATTAGCGCAATTTTAATACATGTTTCGTAAAGATAAGGCAATGCCAAAAAGGGATAGTAATGCGTTTTGAAGAGTTTAGCACAAAATTTGTTCAGCAAGTTGGAAAAAAAGAGGGTTCCGTCAGTCCCGTCATCATCAATTCGGCATCGTTTGGTTACGGTGACAGTGAAACGGGTGAAGGTATTTTTGATGGATCGGTCAAAAAACCGCTCTATTCACGCATGGGAAATCCGACGTCAGGACAGTTGGAACAGATTTTAGCCCAAATGGATGGCGGCATCGGTGCCGTTGCTACATCATCCGGGATGGGAGCCACGGCAATGGCGACGTTGAGCCTTTTGAAATCTGGGGATGAGATCATCAGTGTCGGGGGACTCTTTGGGGGTACCTATTCCTATTTCTCCGAAACCTTGAGCCGCTTTGGGATTACTACACGCTTTTTTGATGTCGATGAATTGGATACTATCCAAGCGGCTATTACCGATAAAACGAAAATGATTTTTTTGGAGAGTGTCGGCAATCCCAATATGCGTCTTCCTGATATCAAAGCAGTAGCTGTGATCGCCGATGCGCATGGTGTTGTCTTGATGGTAGACAATACAATTACCCCACTGAGCATCGCACCGATAGCTTTGGGAGCAGATATTGTTGTCTATTCGACCACGAAGATTATTACCGGGAATGCTTCCTCGCTAGGAGGTGCCGTTGTGTTTCGAGAAATCCGAGAGGGTGAAGATAAATTCAAAACAGATCGTTATTCGGAAGTTCACCCTTTTATCAAAAAAATGGGGTCTATGGCCCTGATTGGGAATGCAAAAAAAAGAGCGCTTCGTGATTTTGGAATGAGTGCGAATGGTTTTGGAAGTTATTTGACAATGCTGGGGCTCGAAACACTTCCTTTACGAATGGATCGCATCGTTACCAGTGTGGAAAAGATTTCGCATGCTCTTCAGGATCAAGGGTTTGCCGTGAATCACCCGTGCTTAAGTTCACATCCTCATCATGAACGTTATCTAAGCCAATTTTCGCAAGGATGCGGAACATTGCTCACGATTGATATGGGAAGTAAAGCGGCGGCATTTTCTTTTTTAAACCGCTCAAAACTGATTACGATTACGGCTAATATTGGAGATAGCCGAACCTTGGGTCTGCACATGGCGTCGACGATTTATCGCGATTTTGATGACTCCACACGTGAGTTTTTAGGAATAACTGCGGGACTTATCCGTATTTCAATTGGGTTAGAAAATCCAGAACAAATTATCAACGACTTTATCGCCGCACGTGGGTGATAAAGCATTCACTTTTATTATAATCTTCTCATTTAAGCCAAACAATACGAAATCATTGTTACATTATTTCTTTTAAATGACAGGGAATTATTTTTGAGTACAAAGATCAAGCATCAAACAGAGGGTGAACTTAGTATACGTGAGCCAAAACAGTATCATGTTTATTTATTAAATGATGATTATACGTCGATGGATTTTGTCATCGATATTTTGATACGAATTTTTCACAAAAGCTACACAGATGCTCAGCATATCATGATGCAGGTACATCAAATGCAGCGAGGACTGTGTGGAACCTATTCGTATGAAATTGCAGAGACAAAAATCCATCAGGTAAGCTCACTTGCCCGAGAGAGTGGATTTCCGTTGAAAGCAGTTATGGAGGAAGCGTAATGATTAGCACCGAACTCAATGTGATTTTTCAAAAGGCAGTAGCGTTCGCACGGCATCAGCGCCACGAATATCTAACCATTGAGCATGTTATGCTTGCCCTTCTGAACTCTCCGGAGGGCTCAGCCATTATTCAATCCTGCGGCGGTGATGTTCAGGTGATACGGGAGTCGTTGGGGCAGTATTTGGTGCAAACCATTGAGCCTCTACCCGATGAAGTAACTCAAGAACCTTTTGAAACGGTCGCTTTGGCTCGAATGATCGATGAAATGATGCGTCATGTCAACAGTGCCCAAAAACAGCATGCCGATATCGGTGATTTTATCGCGGCAGTTTATGAAGAACATCATACCTATGCGTGTCTTCTGTTGCAAGAATATGGGATTAGTCGTGTGGACTTGCTCGAAGCAATTTCCCATCGTGATATTGAGATGCCACAGGATGCCCAGCAAAATGAGGGAGCTCTTGAAAAGTATGCTATTAATCTTATAGAACAAGCTAGAAAAGGGAAAATAGATCCGGTGATTGGACGCTCAGCCGAGATCGAGCGTACTATCCAGACTCTTTGCCGTCGCAAGAAAAACAATCCATTGTTCATCGGGGAGCCGGGTGTGGGCAAAACGGCGATTGCTGAGGGGTTGGCGTTGCGGATTGTCGCAGGAGATGTTCCTAAATTACTTGAGAATGCGGTGTTATTTGCCCTTGATTTGGGTGCGATGCTTGCGGGAACGAAATATCGGGGTGATTTTGAAAAACGGCTCAAGTCAGTAATCGATGAAGTACAAAATCACCCGAATGCGATTTTGTTTATTGATGAGATTCATACCATCGTAGGTGCAGGGGCTGTTGGCGGCGGAAGTATGGACGCTTCCAATCAGCTCAAGCCCGCATTGGCGTCGGGCGCGTTGAAATGCATGGGTGCGACTACGCATGCTGAATACCGAAATGTTTTCGAGAAAGATCGAGCCCTTAGTCGTCGTTTTGCCAGAATTGATGTCAATGAACCCTCATTGGACGATAGTTTTTTAATCCTAAAAGGTTTGCGCGCGCGGTACGAAGAGCACCATGGAGTTAAATATACCGATAAAACACTTCGCAGTGCGGTGGAATTGTCTAAAAAATTCATTACCGACCGCTTTTTACCCGATGTTGCGATTGATCTGATTGATGAAGCGGGTGCGTCGTTTCATCTGCACCATCAGAAAAGGACAACCGTAACGCCTCATGATATCGAGATGGTGATTTCTAAAATAACGGGTATTCCAACCTCTAAAATTGGAAATGATGCCCGTGAGCAACTCTCAGGACTCGAGGATGAGCTTAAAACGCTGGTGATTGGACAAGATCATGCTATTGCTCAAGTCGTTCGATCTATCAAACGCTCATACGCCGGGATGAGTGCTCCTAATAAACCGATAGCCTCTTTCTTGTTTTCTGGCCCTACGGGCGTAGGAAAGACTGAACTTGCAAAATCACTTTCCGAATCGATGGGGATTTATTTTGAGCGTTTCGACATGTCTGAATATATGGAGAAACATGCCATCAGCCGCCTTATCGGAGCTCCTCCCGGATATGTCGGATTTGAGCAGGGGGGATTGCTCAGTGAAGCGGTTCGTAAACACCCCTATATGGTTCTTTTGCTCGATGAGATCGAAAAAGCGCATCCAGATTTGGTCAATATTTTGTTGCAGGTGATGGATAATGCAACATTGACCGACAATAACGGATATAAAGCCAATTTTTCGAATGTTGTTTTGATCATGACCTCTAATGTTGGAGCAACGGAACGTACGGTCATGGGCTTCAATGCGGATGCGTCGATCTCCCGTAATGAAGCCCTCAAATCGTTTTTCAGTCCCGAGTTTAGAAATCGTCTTGATGCAGTGGTCGAGTTTGGCGCACTCCCTTCATCCGTAGTGGAGGGGATTGTGGATAAATTTATTCGTGAGCTCAACGTTCAACTAAAACCGAAAAAAGTGACCATTACTCTGAGCGAAAAAGCAAAAGTCTATTTGGCCAAAATCGGATATGACAAAGCGATGGGTGCCCGACCTCTTGGGCGGGTTATTCAAGAAAAAATCAAAGACCCTCTTGTGGATGAAATGCTTTTTGGTAAACTCACGAATGGTGGAAGAGTAGCTATCGATTTCGACGATAAACTTTCATTTGAGTACTGCTGATTTCGGAAAATGATACCAAAGCTTACTTTACATCTCTCCTTTCCTAATCCTAATAGTGCTTCAGAGGAGGGGATTGTAGCGTATGGAGGCGATCTCTCTCCTTCTCGTATACTGATGGCATACCGTATGGGTATTTTCCCTTGGTACAGTGCTCATGACCCGATTCTTTGGTGGTCGCCTGATCCCCGTTTGATTTTAGAGTTGGATGACTTTAAACTCCATCGATCCTTGCGCAAAAAAATCCCCCAATTTGAAATTTGTTTCGACAGCGCATTTTCGGAGGTCATTCGTGAATGTGGAGGGGTGAGCCGACGCGGACAAAATGGGAGTTGGATTCTCCCTGAAATGATCGAAGCGTATGAAGTCTTGCACGGGATGGGGATGGCACACAGTGTTGAGGCGTATCAAGAGGGGGTCTTGGTCGGAGGGTTGTACGGAGTCAGTGTCGGACGGGTATTTTGCGGAGAGTCTATGTTTGCTAAAGTCTCCGATGCGTCTAAAGTCGCTTTTGCTGTTTTGATCGAACATTTGAGAGAGTGGGGATACGACTTTATCGATTGTCAGGTTCCGACGGAGCATTTGAAAAGTTTAGGGGCTAAAGAGGTGTCCAGAGATATTTTTTTAAAACGGTTGTCGGACGCGATGGAAGGGTCAGCACTTTTTAATGAGTGGCATTAACCTCTGTTTTTAATATTTTTTTGGCATAATCGTTTATCTTAATATAAATTTTGGAGCTTAAATTTTATGTATATTCCTGAATCACGTTTTACACTCTGGGCTGATTTTATCGAACGGACATTTTTGGATGAGGGGTTCAAGGATCTCATTGCGAAAGGGATCATAAACGGTGCCACTTCGAATCCTGCTATTTTTAAAAGTGCCATTTTAACTTCGAATGCATACAAAGAACAACTTTCAACACTAGGGGCTTTAAGTCCAAAAGAGAAATATGAAGCGTTAGCGATTTTTGATATTCAAAAAGCGGCAGATATCCTTCGTCCTTTATTTGATGCGGGAGATGACGGATATGTTAGTATCGAAGTTGATCCGTTTTTATGCGATGATGCTGCCGCAACGATTGCGGAGGGTATCCGACTGTATCAAACGATTGGGCGTCCCAATGTGATGATCAAAGTTCCTGCCACAGAGGCGGGATACAAAGCGATGGAAGCGATGGCATCTCAAGGTATTGCAGTAAATGCTACTCTGATTTTTTCGGTTGAGCAAGCGTTAAAGTGTGCTCAATCATTTGCCACTGCGGCTCAAAAAACGTCACGTGTCGTTGATAGCGTTATCAGTGTTTTTGTGAGCCGTATTGACCGAGCTATTGACGAAACGTTACGTACGAAGGGCGTGAAAACGGGGATGATGGGAATCATCAATGCTGCAGATATTTACAATCAGATCGAAGTGCTCAATGTTCCAAAATGCCGTGTTTTATTTGCAAGTACGGGGGTAAAGGGAGATGAGTTTAGAGCTTCGTACTACATTGACGAACTCTTAGCCCCTAATAGTGTAAATACAGCACCCATCGCAACGATTGAAGCATATGTTGCTGGGGGTGAGCGAACCCTTAAGCTCCCCTTGTCTCACGAAACGATTGAAGCGCATAAGCAAAAAGTGCGTGAAGCGGGAGTGGATATGAATAGAGTTATTGCCGATCAGATACAGGAAGGGCTTGAAGCGTTTAAAATGGCCTTTGATGAAATTTTGAGTACATTGGAGTAAATGATGGGAGAAGAGGGGCAATTTAAGGTCAATATTGACGATCTCGATTTTGAAGTGTTAAAAAAAATACGGGGTTATTTGCGTCGTATGGTGGATGCGGGTGGAAGTGACTTGCACATTAAAGCGAACGGAGTGATACGGGCACGGATCAATGGGGAAATCATCCCATTATCCGGAGAGATACTTTCGAAAGACGATGCGTTAATCTTTGCCAAAGAGCTGTTGCGCACACGTTTTCCTGAATTGGTAGAAAAAAAAGAGCTCGATTTAGTCTATCCATTTGATGAAAATACCCGTTTCCGTATCAATATTTTTTTTCAAATGGAAGGAATATCGGCAGTTTTTCGTCTCATCCCTGTTAAAATTTTGACGATTGATGAGCTTAATTTGCCTGAGGTGGTGCATAGCTTTGCGCAGATGGAGCGCGGACTTGTTTTGGTGACCGGCGTAACGGGAAGCGGTAAATCGACGACACTGGCAGCGCTGATAAATGACATTAATTGGAACAAACGCAAACATATTGTTACGATTGAAGATCCGATTGAGTTTGTCCATAAAGACCAAAAATGTATTATCAACCAGCGTAGTGTGGGGCAGGATACCCTCAGTTTCGGCAATGCATTGCGTGCAGCACTTCGAGAAGATCCTGATGTTATCCTCGTAGGGGAGATGCGGGATATTGAGACCATTGAGATTGCTTTGCATGCAGCGGACACAGGACATTTGGTTTTTTCGACACTTCATACTCTTGATGCGAAGGAAACGATTAACCGGATTATTTCAGTTTTTCCCTCTATTGAGCAAAATCGTGTCCGTATGACGCTTGCTGCGGTCATCAAAGGGGTTATTTCTCAACGCCTTATTCCCACTGTGGATGGAAAGCGGACAGCTGCATTGGAAATTTTGGTAAGGACGGCCCGTATTGAACAGCTAATTGCTGAAAATCGCGATTTTGAAATTCCCGATACTATTGCCGAGGGTAAAGAACTTTATAAATCTCAAACATTTGATCAGGGAATTTTGGATCTTTATCGTGCGGGGCGAATCAGTCGTGAGGATGCCCTTTTGAATGCAACATCTGCATCGGATCTGAAGCTGCGTATGGAAGGATTGATTGGTAGTATCGATAAAAATCACATAGGCCAAGAGGATGAGCCAAAAGAGTTTGATGAAAGCGATTTGATCGGTTTAAAACGATAAATTTTTAATTTAGAATGATTTAACGATTTTTTAAGTATAATTCGTTCCATTTTATATTGAAGGACACAATTATGTTAGAAGGCATCGTTAGAGAGAGTATTGGCAAACCCGCTACAAAAGCGTATCGCCGTGATGGTTATCTGATTGCCAACATCTACGGAAAAGGAATTGAGAATGTTCACGCAGCATTCAAAATGAATGATTTTATCCGTACGGTACGCAACAAAGAGACCATCGCATTTCCAGTTAGTGTAGCTGGAAAAGAGTATAACCTTGTTGTTCAAGGATATGAGTCTCATCCAGTTTCTGGAAATTTGTTGCATGTCGACTTGATGATAGCACAATTGGGCCTTGTTGCTCACTACCATATTCCAGTAAAACCGGTAGGAATTCCTGTTGGTTTAAAAAACAAAGGGATGTTGTTCGTTGCGAAAAAACGTCTTCGCGTTAAAGCAGCAATCGAAAACCTACCAAACGCAATCGAAATCAACGTTGCGCCACTTGATTTGGGTGATTCCATTATGGTTCGTGACGTAGCACGTATTGATAATGTTACCTTTACCGATGCGGATCGCGTGTCAGTTCTAAGTATTATTAAAGCGAAATAATCATGCTAATCGTCGGACTGGGCAATCCAGGAGCGGCGTATGCGCAAACCCGACACAATGTCGGGTTTATGGTGATTGACGAGCTAATGTGTCGCCATAATGTTGTGAATGTTTCAAAGAGCTCCTTTGATGGGGAGTTGTTTAAAATGTCCAGCCACTTTCTTCTTAAGCCTATGACCTTCATGAATCTCTCCGGAAAATCCATCTTAGCGGTTAAAAATTTTTACAAATTGGATGAGGTAATTGTCATTCATGATGATCTGGATCTCCCTTTTGGTGCTTTACGTTTTAAAGTGGGGGGAAGTCATGGAGGGCATAATGGATTAAAATCGGCGGATGCTGCGATTTCTCCAGAGT